>NZ_JBEPFC010000018.1:0-80939 GCF_040301705.1 Streptomyces sp. NPDC000151
ACGGGGGCGGGGGCTCGGCGCCCGGCCGGTGCGGGAGGCGGTCGTGGCCGTCTCGGGCCGGGAGTCAGCGGGAAGCGGGGCCTCCTCGGCGGGAAGCGCGGGCGCTTCGCCGGGGAGCGCGGGCGCTTCGGCCGGGGTGTCCGGGGCGCACGCCGCCGGCTGCTCCGGAACGGGAACGGCGTCCTCCGACGCCACGGAGGACGCGGCGGGGTTCGGCGTGGAGCGGAGGCAGTCGCGGAGCTTTTCCGGGTCGAGTCCTTCGTTGAGGCCGCGGTGGAGGAGCTGCGCGAAGAGGTAGTCGGGGTCGAGGGTGAGGGCACGGCACAGGGCCACGCGGGCGGACGCGGCGTCACCCGTCGCCCAGGCGACCCAGCCGGCCAGCGTGAGCGGTGCGGCGGCGTGACTTTCGTACGCCCCGGGGCAGCGGCGGGCCAGTGCGCGCCACAGCCGCAGCGCCGGAGCGGCATCGGGGCCTTCCAGCCACGCGGCGGCACGGTCGCGGGTGAGGCGGTCCTGGAGTCCGAGGATCAGCTCGGCGGCCTCGCCGTCGCCGAGGAGGGCGTCGTCGCAGGCGTCCTTGGCGCGGTGACTGCCGGAGGGCGGGTCGCCGCGGAACGTGTGGAGCGTGCGGGCCAGGAGGGCACAGGTCTCCTCGCGGACCGCACGGGGGTCCTGGCCGGACAGCATGCGCGGGACGAGGGCGGCCGCCGCCGCGTCGAGGGCCTTGATCTGGCCGTCGGCGCGGGACCCGGTGAGCGGGAGCAGCCGCGCCTCCATCTCTTTGAGCGAGCCGCGGACCTGGACGCCGGCGTAGGCGGCGGCCGCCGCCATGACCGACGTGCCGGGCAGGACGAGCGGGGTGCCGTCGGCCGGGCAGCAGCGCTCGTCCGGGCAGACGTAGGACCAGTAACGCCCGTTGGAGAGGCACAGGGCTTCCATGACGGGGACGTCCCGGCTGCCGCAGGCCGTGCGCAGCCGCTGGGCGAGCGGCCTGAGGCGGTCCTTCACCTCCCGGCCGGTTTCGGCGGACGCCGGGTCCTGGCAGAGGAAGGCGATGATGCCGCGGGGCGGTGTGCCGCGCTCCCGGGCCGAGGTGATCAGGCAGTCGGCGAGCTGGTCGGCGACGGCGGGCCACTGGGCGGTGTCGGCGGGGATGCCGAGCCGGACGCGGCCGCCGAAGCGTCCGCGTTCGCCCTGGAGGGCGACGAGGACGACGCTGTCGTCGGGATAGAAGCCGAGCAAGTACGGCAAGGCATCCGCCAGTTCTGCGGGGCCGCGCAGGGTGACCTGGGCTTCGGGGTTCTTCGGGGACGTGGAGGACCGGTGCTCCGCCGGGTTCGCCGGCTCGATGTGCTGGTTCATGGCTCGAAGATCCCGCGGCCCGGCCCGCCGCCGCGACCCCTGTGGATATCTCCCGGGTGACGAGGTTTTCCACAATCCGCGGCGGACGACCGGAGGCGGCGGGCAGGACCGGCGTACGTGTTCCGCGTCGGTGTTCGATCGTGCAGGTCGCGAGCGGTTTCCGCCGGCCGCGAGGCACCGCAGCCCTCCCTCGGACGCGGCGTCGGCCGCCTTTGCCAAATGCCGCGACAACAGGGCGAATTGGGCGGTGACGAGCTGCGCGGCGACCTGTTCACGAGGTATGCGGGTGATTAGATTGCCTGCGTGAATCGATCGACAAATACTTCCGGAACCGACCGTAGTGCGCTCATCGCGGCATCGGTCACCGTTGTTCTCTGGGCTTCGGCGTTCGTCTCCATTCGCGCCTCGGCCGACTACTTCAGCCCCGGGGCGCTCGCGCTGGGCCGGCTCGTGACCGGTTCCGTCGCTTTGGTCTGTGTATTGCTGGTCAAACGGGGCGGTTTACCGCCCCGTAAGGCATGGCCGGGCATCGTGGTATCCGGAGTGCTCTGGTTCGGGGTCTACATGGTGGTCCTGAACTGGGGAGAGCAGAAAGTCGACGCCGGTACCGCGTCCATGGTCGTCAACGTCGGACCGATGGTGATCGCGCTGCTGGGCGGCTGGCTGCTCAAGGAGGGCTTCCCGCCCCTGCTGCTGCTCGGCATGGCGGTGTCGTTCGTGGGCGCGGTCGTGGTGGGCTTCTCCACGTCCGGCGAGGGCTCGTCCTCCGTACTGGGCGTACTGCTCTGCCTGCTGGCGGCCGTGGCGTACGGCGGCGGGGTGGTGTCGCAGAAACCCGCCCTGCGGTACGCGACCCCGATGCAGACCACGACGTTCGGCTGCCTCATCGGCATGGTCGCCTGCCTCCCGTTCAGCGGACAGCTGGTCTCGCAGCTCTCCGAGGCGCCGCTCTCGGCGACCCTGAACGTCGTCTACCTGGGGCTCTTCCCGACCGCCCTGGCCTTCAGCACCTGGGCCTACGCGCTGTCCCGGACGACCGCAGGCAAGATGGGGGCGACCACCTACGCGGTGCCCGCCGTGGTGGTCCTCATTTCCTGGCTCTTCCTGCGGGAGGTGCCGGGCTGGCTCACCCTCCTCGGCGGCGCCATCTGCCTCGGCGGGGTCGCGGTCTCCCGGAGGCGCGGCGTACGCGCGCCACAGGCGTCGCCGGCTCCTGCGGCCGAGCCGTCGCCCGCGGCCGATTCCGAGGCCCCGGCGGCGGAGACACGCCACTGACCGCAAGCGCCACAACGTCCGGAAGGGGCCGGAGGGAGTACACACTCCCTCCGGCCCCTCCCTGTGCGGCCACTCACAGCACGAACGTGGTCTCGTTCCTTGCCAGGAGGTAGCCGAGCTGCACCCGGGTGTGCGCCCCGAGTTCCTGCTTCATGGCCGCGATGTGCCCTTGCAGCGACCTTTCGCTGATACCGAGCCGACGCGCGATCCGCTTGTCCGAGTACCCCCCGATGAGCAGCCTGCTGATGGATTCGCGGAGTGACGGAATGACGTCGCCGGCCGCCTTCGCCGCGTGCAGCGGAACGAACGGAAACTCCTTCGCACGGTCCCAGGAACGCTCGAAAGCATCCTTGAGGAAACGCACGACCGCCGGCTCCCTGATCGCTAAGGCGTGCGTGCGGCTCTCATTCGCCGAGATGAAAGCGACGGCGTCGTCGATGACGATAAGGCGGTCGAAGAATTCGGCCAGCGTGCGGACTCGCACGCCATAATCGGAGACCGCTCGTACGTACTTCTTGGTCGCTTCGTCGAATCGCGTGGTGTGCTGATACAGCGTGCGCATCGCCACCCCCGCCTCGATATGGCGGCGCACGGATTCCAGCGCCTTTTCCAGAACCGGGCCCGGTCGTGGCCCGTCCGGCTGTGCGGTGAGGATTTCCCTGCGTGCGCCGGCCAGCGCCTCATTGATGGCGCCCGCTATGACATCCAGGCCGTCGAGATGGCAAATGCCGGATTCCGCGGGAGCGACCGGCGCCTCCTGGGTGTCGCCGATGCCGTCGATCGGCCGGCCGACGGTGAGCCTGGACAGCTCGTCCAACTGCTCGGCCATGCGCCGGAGCGTGCTCTCGGCCCCCTCGGACAGGGGCTCTAATCGCGCAAAACCCTGTCCGTTCTGCTCTACATTGACACCTTTTGCATCATTCATCCGCTATCCCCCATGCCGAGCCGTACGCCCTTTAGGTGCATGTATGACCCCTCGGTTTCCCGCAGTACGGAAACCCGAACCATCTTAGATCTTCAACTCCGGCTTGCGGCAAGGAAGATTGAAAGCAGGCGATCACGGAGGGCGCGTTCGCTTCGACCAAGACACCCCTCCCCCTTTGCCACCCCATTCCCTGACCGGTTCATACGCTCTTCACAAGAGAGGTACCGAGAACATGCGGGAAAATTCTTTCTCAAGGGCCCACACGACCCGACGTTCGCTCCTCACTCTTCGTATCGGGTTCGTCGCGGTAGCGGGTTTTCTGGCGGTCATGCCCGGGGCCGGTCCCGCGGACACCTCGGTCTCCGCACATCCCTCGGGTGACGTCCGGCTCGACGATGTCGGCTGGAATGCGGCCGGTTCCCGGTCGACCTCCTGAGAGCGTGCCCACCCCCCACCAGGTACGAGAGATCGGTTCCGCACTGTGACTTCTTCCCCATGGTTTCTGCGCGGTGAAGCCGGGCCCCGGCAGGCCTCCCGCGTCTACTGCTTCCCCCACGCCGGCGGCAATCCCCGCGCCTTTCTCGGCTGGCAGCAGGACCTGGAAGACGACGCCGAAGTGGTCGCGATCTGCCCGCCGGGACGGGGCCCCCGCTACCGGGAGACCGCCCTCACCACCGTCCCGGAACTCGCCGACGGAGCGGCGGCGGCGATCGCCGCGACCGCCGACCGGCCCTTCGTCCTCTTCGGACACAGCTTCGGCGCGGTACTCGCCTTCGAGGTCGCGCGGCGCATCCGCGGCCTGCCGGACTTCCGGCACCTGGTCGCCTCCGGCTGCTCAGCTCCCGCGCTGCTGCCCACCCGGCGCGTCGTGGAGACCGCGCGGCTGGAAGGGCGGGAATTCACCGAGGCCGTGGGCTTCTTCGGCGGGCTGCCGCCGGAGATCGTGGCCGACGAGGCGCTCCAGGAACTGCTGCTCCCGCATCTGCGGTCGGACTTCCGCATGGTCGCGGAGTACGCCTACCGCCCGGCAGCACCGCTGGACGTACCCGTCACCTTGCTCAATGGGTACGACGATCCGCACGTCACGGAGGCCGGCCTCGCTCCCTGGGAGCGCGAATGCGCCGGCGGGCTCACCCAGCGCTGGGCCGACGGCGGCCACTTCTACTTCGACGGCAGCCCGGGCGCCGTCACCGGCCTGCTGCGGTCGCTCGTTCGAGGGGCAGGGGCACCTGGCGCGAACGCGCCTGTTGATGAGCACGTTGAGCTTATCTGACAGTGCATTGCGCCCATGTCCCGAGCACCGCAGAGGAGACACCCCGAATGAACCCCTCCACCGCAGCACAGCACCGCCGCGCCGTCGCGTTCCAGCAGCTCCATGAGGGCCCGCAGCCCTTCGTCGTGCCCAACCCGTGGGACGCGGGGACCGCCCGCATCCTGACCGGGCTGGGATTCGCCGCGCTCGCCACCACCGGCGCCGGCCTGGCGCACGGCATGGGCCTGCCCGACGGCGCCGACCCCATCGGCCGGACGGAGATCCTGGACAACGCGGCGGCGATCGTCGCCGCGACCCCGCTGCCGGTCTCCGCCGACCTGGAGAGCGGTTTCGGCGACAGCCCGGAGGAGGTGGCCGAAACCATCCGGCGCGCCGCCGCGGTGGGCCTGGTCGGCGGGTCGGTCGAGGACTCCACGGGCCTGGCCGAGGACCCCGTACGCCCTCTCGAAGAGGCGGTGGAGCGCGTGGCGGCGGCCGTCGCCGCGGCCAAGGAGCTCGACTTCCCCTTCCTGGTGACCGCACGGGCGGAGAACTTCTTCCAGGGCAGGCCCGACCTCGACGACACCATCCGCCGCCTCCAGGCGTACGAGGCCGCGGGCGCCGACGTGCTCTACGCGCCGGCCCTGCCGGACGCGGACGCCATCCGCGCGGTGTGCTCCGCCGTCTCCGCGCCCGTCAACGTCCTGGTGGGCTCGCCCGCGCTGCGGCTGTCCGTCACCGAGCTCGGCGCCCTGGGCGTACGGCGGATCAGCGTCGGCTCGGCGCTCTCCCGGGCCTCGCTCGGCGCCGTCGTCCGTGCGGCCCAGGAAATCCGTGACCACGGCACCTTCGGCTTCGGGGCGGACGCCGTCCCGTATGCCGAGGCCAACGCGATGATGGCGCCCGGCCCGCCGGCCGGCCCGGAAAGTGACCCCACACCGTGAACACCGCACCGGCATACTTGTCCGCTCCCCGCTATGTCCTGGGGGAGACCGAGGCCGACCACTCGACGATCACCGACCTCACCGCGCGCGCCCGTGACTTCGGCATGCCTCCGAAGGCCGCGCTGTGGGGCTGGGGAACAATCCGGCGCACGGCGAAGAGCCTGGAGACCCTGGCCGTGGAGAGCGGCGTGGCGGCGCTGGCCGCCGCCGGGGTCGACCCCGGGTCCGTCGACGGCCTCATCATGTGCTCGACCAGGTTCCCCGGCGGGCCCCGCACCCATGGCAGGTTCGTGGCGGCGGTGATGTCCGGGATCGGGCTGGGCGACGCCGCCTTCACCGGCGTCACCCTCAACCGCTGCACGAATCTGCTGGTAGGCCTGCGCATGGCGCAGGCGTTCGTGGCCGCGGGCCACCACCGCAGGGTGCTGGTCCTCTCCACCGACCGGATCAGCGACGAATCCGTACGGATGGAGAACTTCGCCCTCTTCAGCGACGGCGCGGCGGCCTGCGTGGTGGGCGAGGAGCCGCACGGCACGGACGCCTACGAGATGGTCGCCGGCGCCTCGGCGCAGGACCCGACGGCGCTGGACTGGTCGAACGAGATCAGCTCCGACCTCGCCCGCGCGGTCAACGAGCGGGTGTTCACGGCGGCCGGCATGAAGGCCGGTGACGTCGACGGCGTGCTGCACCTCAATCTGTACAAGCCGCTCGTCGTCATGAAGGAACGCCAAGCGGGCTTTACCGCCGAGCAGTTGTTCCTCGACAACATCACCCGGTTCGGCCACTGCTTCGCCGCCGATCCGCTGATCAACCTGGTGGACCGGGGCGCGGCCGGACAGCTGCGGGACGGCGGCCACTATCTGCTCGCCGCGAGCGTGCCCGGCGTCCGCGTCGGCGTCCTGCTGCGCAAGCTGTCCGCCGCCCCCGCACCGGCAGCCACCACCTCCAGGGAGCTCTGATGAACGCGCACACCGGATTCCCGCTTCCGGACCTGACCACGTCCCTGCCCCGGGCCCCCTTCCTGTTCAGCCCCAAGGCCGTCGAGGAGGCCGGCGCCGTCCTCGACGGCGCGCCGGCCGGCGTCTTCGGGCAGCTGCTCGGTGACCAGGAGAGCGAGACCACGCTGCTCGTCGCCCGGCGCGTCCTCGACGCGTTCCTCGGCAGCGCCGCCGCCACCGCGGATCCCGCCCTCCCGCAGGGCACCGATGCCGACGCGGTCGCCGCGTACGTCCAGGAGGCGCGCGCCGCCCTCGTACCGGCACTCACCGCGCTGCGCGAGGCCGGAGCGGAGACGCACCGACTCGTGCTGCGCCAGCGGGCTCCCCTGGCGCTGCTCGGCGGCTGCTGGCTGGACACCGTGTCGCAGGCCGCCACCCAGCCCTCCGTCATCGTCAACCGCCTGTTCGGCCAGTACTTCCTCCTGCGGGGCGAGGGCACTCCGCAGCGCGGCCTGCTCGCGCGGCGCCGGCGGGCCCTGGACGACCTGGGCGTCCACCTGCCCGGCATCGAGGCCGCCGACTTCCTCCAGCAGGCCGGCGCCCGCCCGCTGACCGCCCTGCACGCCGCGTTCCCCCTCGCGCTCTCCCGGCTCCCCGCGTCCTTCCTGCCCGAAGTGGTGGGCGTGCACTACGCGATGTGCGCGCTGGGCGTCGACGACCTGCTGCTGGGGACCGAGGCGCTCCTTCCGGAGGCGGCGGCCCGTACGGTCCTCGCCGAGTACCTCGCGCTCACCGAGCAGTCGCCGACCGGCGCCGAGGACCGGCGGCGGACGCGCACCGCGATCGAGGTGGTGCTGCGCCTGGAGCGGGAGCACACGGCCCTGCTCACCGAGCTGGCCGACTGGCAGGACGGCCTGTCCCTGGACGCCAGGGTGGCGCAGATCGTGGCCCGGCACGCGCCGTTCGCGGGCAAGCAGCACCGCGGCGTACGGATGGGCGGCCGGCGGCTCTCGGAGTGGCTCGGCGACGAGGACCTCGACCTCGCCGAGTTCGTGGCGGTCTTCCGGGAGGCCCGGCAGACGCGGACCAGCGCCTCGGGCGTCTGCCGGTTCCTGCAGTCGATCAAATTCGGCGGGCCGATGTTCGGGATCTTCGACGAGCACGAGGCCGCCACGTTCACGGCGTGGACGGAGTCCATCGCCGCGGGCGAGCCGGCGGACCTCGATTTCCGGCCGAACACCGCGGGTGACGAGCAGGCCGCCGAGTGGGCCGGAGCGCTGCGGCGCGCCGCGCCGGCCGATGTGGTGGCGGCCGAGCCGGAGCGCGGCCTGGACGACCGGCAGCTGTTCCACCGCATCGTCAACATCGAGCAGTACCCGCACATCCTGCCGGTGGCCCGGGACCGCGCCGAGGCCGGTCTCGCCGACGCGGAGCTGCTCTTCACCCACGGGGGCGGCGGAAAGCTCACCGACGCCGAGTACTTCGACTACACCCCCGAAGCCCTCATGGAGCGCGTCGAGCGGATCTACTGGGACAAGCTGGTGAATCCGTACCGTCCGCTGACGGAGATACCCGACCGCGACGAGGTGGTCTTCGGGCAGTCCACGTTCGCGCTGGGCAGCCTGATCGACGGCAGCTGGGCGCACCGCGTCGGCAACCTCGGCCGCGACCACCGGCAGAGCGACCGCATGCTGTTCGCCATCTACGCCGACGAGATGGGCCGCGGGGACCTCGCCAAGAACCACATCACGCTCATCCACCAGGTGCTGGCGAGCATGGACATCCATCTGCCGCACATCCGGCAGCAGGAGTTCCTGGACCAGGGCGATCTGCCGGACGGGCTCTACGGCTTCTCCGTGCACCAGGTGTGCCTGTCGCTCTTCCCCGACACGCTCTACAACGAGATCCTCGGCTACAACCTGGGCATCGAGATGTTCGGGCTGGGCGAGATGCGGCTGCACGAGATCCAGAAACTGCGCCGGCACAACTTCGACGTGTCCTACGAAGAGGCGCACCTGTCGATCGACAACTTCTCCGCGGGCCACGCCCGCCAGTCGGCCGACATCATCGTCTCCTACCTCGACGACGTCCGGCGCGCCTCCGGCGAGGAAGCCGTCCAGCGGGAGTGGCGCCGCATCTGGCGCGGTTACGCCTCCTTCGCGTACTTCGTCGAACACCAGCTGGTCAAGCAGGTCACCGACCGCCGGGCAGCAGCGCCGGCCCCCGTGGTGCCGGCCGCCCGGCCCGACGACGCCGAACTGGTCATCTGACGCCTCCCGCGCGCCCACCGCCCCTCCCGCACGGAGACCCCGCCTTGCAACAGATCACGAGCTTCGACCCGGAAATACTGCAACTCCCCTTCTACGAAGACCGGCACCGCCGGCTCGCCGACGCCCTCGGCACCTGGTGCGACGCCCGTACCGCCCTGTGGGACGAAGTCCGGCAGCAGGACCCGGAGAAGGCCGGGCTGCGCCTGGTACGGCAGTTGGGCGAGGACGGCTGGCTCGCCTTCCTGGACCCGGAGTCCGGCGCCGAGGGCCTGCCCGGCGACCACCGCGCCCTCTGCCTGACGCGCGAGGCGCTCGCCTACGCCGAGGACCTCGCGGACTTCGCGTTCTCCATCCAGGCGCTGTCGGCCACGCCGCTCATCCGCTTCGGCAGCGACGCGCAGAAGCGGCACTACCTGCCGCGGATGGCCACGGGCTCGCTCGTGGGGGCCTTCGCGGTGTCCGAGGAGGAGGCGGGCTCGGACGTCGCCGCCGTCGCACTGCGGGCCGACCGCGACCCGGACGGCGGGTACGTGCTCAACGGCCGCAAGGCGTGGATCGCCAACGGCGGCATCGCCGATGTGTACGTCGTCATCGCGCGCACCGGCGGTGCCCCGGGAGCACTGGGCCTCACGGCGTTCCTGGTGCCCGCCGACACCCCCGGCGTACGGGTCGGGCAGCGCCTGGACGCGCTCGCGCCCCGCTCCTTCGCCCACCTCGACTTCGAGGACTGCCGGGTGCCGGAGGACGCCGTACTGGGCAAGCCGGGCAAGGGTTTCGTCATCGCGATGGACCTGCTGGAACGCTTCCGGATGACGGTCGGCGCGGCGGCGCTCGGCTTCGCCCGGCGGGCCGCAGACACGGCCCTGGCCCGCGCCCGTACACGGTCGATCGGCGGCGCCAAACTGATCGACCTCCAGCTGACGCAGGCGTCGCTGGCGGACATGGACGTCCAGCTCAACGCGGCAGCCCTGCTGGTGGCGCGGGCCGCCTGGGAGGCCGACCGCGGCAGCCGCCGCTTCGCCCGGCACTCCAGCATCGCCAAGCTGTACGCCACCGAAGAGGCGCAGCGCATCGTCGACACGGCCGTCCAGCTGCTGGGCGCGTCGGGGGTGGTCAAGGACAGCGTCACCGAGCGCCTGTACCGGCAGATCCGCGCCCTGCGGATCTACGAGGGCACGTCCGAGGTCATGCGGCTGACCATCGCCGGCACGCTCGACCCGCGCCGCGCGGCCCGGGCAGCGCGCGACATCTGACCGGCCCGCCCCCCCACACCGTTCCACCGAGCAAGGAGTCCCACGGGTGACCACCCCCATCGAAGCGGT
The DNA here is from genome assembly GCF_040301705.1 of Streptomyces sp. NPDC000151. Lineage (NCBI taxonomy): Bacteria > Bacillati > Actinomycetota > Actinomycetes > Kitasatosporales > Streptomycetaceae > Streptomyces > Streptomyces sp. NPDC000151. The sequence goes on from NZ_JBEPFC010000018.1 coordinate 10,289, forward strand.
CCGGCTGCCGGACCCCTACGCCTACTACGCGACGTTGGCGGCCGAGCGTCCCTTCGCCTTCGACCCGGCCGTGGGCGCCTGGGTGGCGAGCGACGCCGCGGCGGTGCGCGCCGTGCTGACCTCTGGCGCGCTGCGCGTCCGGCCCGCCGCCGAGCCGGTGCCGGCCGGCCTGGTCGGCACCCCCGCCGGTGAGGTCTTCGGGTCCCTGGTGCGGATGACCGACGGCGCCCTCCAGCGGCGGCTGAAGGGGGTGGTCGTCGACGCGCTGGGCCGGGCCGACACCGCGCACGCCGCCCAGTTGGCCGCGGAGCGCACCCGCGCGTACCTGAAGGACGGCCGGCCGCCCTTCGAAGAGCTGATGTTCGGCGTGCCCGCGCAGGTGGTGGCGGCGCTGTGCGGGCTGGACGAGGGCGCGGACGCCGAAACGGCCCGGCTCATCGGCGACTTCGTCCAGTGCATCCCCGCCTCGGCCACGCCGGAGCAGCAGCGGGCGGCGGCGCTGGCGGCCGGCCGGCTCCAGGAGCTGCTGGGCCCCGGCATCGAGCGCGGCGCCGACGGCACGGGGCTCCTCGCCGAGCTGGTACGGGCCGCGCGGCGCGCCGACTGGCCGGAAACGGCGCCGCTGCTGGCCAACGCGGTCGGCTTCCTGTCCCAGACGTACGACGCCACGGCCGGCCTGATCGGCAACACCCTGCTGGCGCTGGCCCGTGAGGGGCAGCGGCCGACCGCTCCGGAAGCCTTCGTCCGGGAGGTCGTGCGGCACGACGCGCCGATCCAGAACACCCGCCGGTTCGCCGCCGAGGCGTTCCGGTACGGCGGCGCCGAGGTCGCGCCGGGCGAGCAGGTGCTGGTGGTACTGGCCGCCGCCAACCGCGACCCGGCGGCCAACCCCGACCCGCACGCCTTTCTGCCCGGCCGCCCGGACCCCGTGGTCTTCACCTTCGGCGCGGCCACCCACCGCTGTCCCGGGGAGGCCCTGGCGGTCGCCGTGACCTGCGGAGTCGTCGGCGAGCTGCTCGCCGCCGGCTTCGACCCGCCCGAGCTGCCGGCCGAGGTGACGTACCGGCCGCTGGCCAACGCCCGTATCCCGTGCCTGTAGGCGCAGATCGGTCCTGCAGGCGCGAACCGCTCCTGTAAGCCCGCCCCGCTCCCGCTGAACACTCCCGGCCCGGTCCCGACAGCACCGCCCGGGCGGTGCCCGCTGCCCTGTTCCAGCCATCCCGAAGAGGAAGTACCGCCTGATGCCGGACATGCCACGCCTGTGGATGCGTCACGAATCCCGCGCCAGTGAGCGCCGCGCGCCGCTCGTGCCCGAGGACGCCGCGAAGCTGGTGGACCAGGGTGTCGAGATCACCGTCGAGGAGTCGGCGCAGCGCGCCTTCCCGCTCGCCGACTACACGGCCGCCGGCTGCCGTACCGCGCCGGCGGGCAGCTGGCCCGAGGCGCCGGAGGACCACTACGTCCTGGGGCTGAAGGAGCTGCCCGTACGGCCGCACGCGCTGCGGCACCGGCACATCTACTTCGGCCACGCCTACAAGGGGCAGGCGGGCGCCACGGAGCTGCTCGGCCGGTTCACGGCGGGCGGCGGCGCGCTGCTGGACCTGGAGTACCTCACGGACGACGACGGCCGCCGGCTCGCGGCGTTCGGGTACTGGGCCGGTTACGTCGGTGCCGCGCTGGCCGTACTGCACCACCGGGGCCGGCTGGAGACGCCGCTGCGCCCGACGGACCGCCCCGGGCTGGACGCCCTGCTGGCGGCCGGGGACGGCGGGACCGCGCTGGTGATCGGTGCGCTGGGGCGCAGCGGGCGGGGCGCCTGCGACGCGCTGGAGGCGGCCGGCATCACACCGACCCGGTGGGACGTGGCGGAGACCCGCGCGCTGGACCGTGCGGCGCTGCTCGGCCACGACATCGTGGTCAACACCGTGCTGACCACGCGGCCCGTGCCGCCCTTCGTGACCCCCGCGGACCTGGACGAGCCCGGCCGCCGCACGGCGGTGATCTCGGACGTGACCTGCGACGTGACCTCGGAGTGCAACGTCCTGCCCGTCTACGACGAGGTCACCGACTGGGACCGGCCGGTCCGGCGGCTGCGGGACGGCGACCGGCCCGTCGACCTGATCGCCATCGACAACCTGCCCTCGCTGCTGCCCGCCGAGTCCAGCCGGGCCTTCTCGGCGGAGCTCGCCCCCCAGCTGGCGCAGCTGTCCGACACCGACCCGGCCTGGGCACGCGCGCTGCGCGTCTTCGAGGCCGCGGCCGGCCCCGACCACAAGGAGACCACCCATGTCCGCTAGCCGGCCGACCACCGACCGCACCGGGGTTGTCCCCGCGAGCGGCACCGTCCACTGGATCGGCACCGGCCTGTCCACCGGCGGCAGCGGCCTCGGCGCGCTGTGCGACCGGGTCGGGCGCGTGGTGCTGTGGGACCGCACCGCCGACCGCGCGGCCGCCCGGCTGGCCGCCCTGGGCCTGACCGGCCGGGCGGAGGTGCGCGCCCTGGACACGGGGGCCCTGGAGGCCGCCGTGGGCACGGGAGACGTGATCGTCTCCATGCTGCCCGCCACCGAGCACCCGCGGCTGCTGCGGCTGGCCCTGGACCGCCGGGCGCACTTCGCCTGTACCAGCTACGTCTCCGATGCCGTGGCCGAGCAGGCGGCGGCCGCCGCCGAGGCGGGCCTCGTCGTCCTGACCGAGGCCGGACTGGACCCGGGCATCGACCACTTGCTGGCCCACCGGCTGGTCGGGCGCGCCCGGGAGGCGGTCGGCGACACGGCCGAGTCGGTGGACTTCACCTCGTACTGCGGCGGCATACCGGCCGTCCCCAACGACTTCCGCTACCGGTTCAGCTGGGCGCCCTACGGAGTGCTGGCCGCCCTCGGCTCGCCCGCCCGCTACATGGACGAGGGCGCGGAGCGCACCGTCGCGCGCCCCTGGGAGGCCACCCGCGTCCACCGCCTGGACGACGCGGAGTTCGAGGTCTACCCCAACCGCGACAGCCTGCCCTTCATCGCCCAGTACGGCGTTCCGGACGGCTGGCGGCTGCGGACGTTCGTCCGCGGCACGCTGCGCAACGCGGGCTGGCGCGGCGCCTGGGAAGAGGTCTTCCGCACCGTGCGCGCCGGCGACGAGACCCGCACCAGGGCGCTGGCCAAGGAGCTGGCCGACCGCTACCCCACCACCGAGGCCGACCGCGACCGGGTCGTGCTCTCGGTCGCGCTCGACGTCCGGACGGCGGGCGGCGAGGGCTGGCGGGGCGCCGGTCTGATGGACCTGACCGGGGACGAGACCGAGAGCGCCATGGCCCGCTGCGTGTCCCTGCCGCTCGCCTTCGGCCTCACCCGGCTGCTGGCCGGCGCGCTGCCGGCCGGCCTGAACCGGGCCGCCGAGTCCGCCGAGGAGGCCGGCCGCTGGCTGGACTTCCTCGGCGACAACGGCCTGCGCATCACGTTCGACGAGACGCTCACGACATCACGGGGAGACCGCGCATGACCGAAACGACACCGGGCGGGAGAGCCCCCGAAGCCTTCGTCCTCACCGGCGCCTTCTGGGTGGTGTGCCGCAACCCGCGCTACCTCCAGGAGCTGTCCGCGCGGGGCCTGAAGGTGCTGCTCATCACCCCCGCGAGCTACCGCGAGACCGCGCGCACCTGCATGAAGGACCCGGATCACCCGGCCTCCCTCATCGACGACATCGCGTTCGTGGACGGCTCGCTCGACCAGGAGGGCTCGTTCATACCGGGCTTCATCGCCCGTGCCCGGGACTGGCGGCGGCAGTACACCGTCGTCGGCGCGTACGCGGTCGGCGAGACGCTGGTGGAGCCGACCGGTCTGCTCGGGGACGCCCTCGGCCTGCCGGGACCCGGGCTGCGCGCGACGCGGGCCTGCCGCAGCAAGTACCTCCAGCGCTGGTACCTGGACGCGTTCGGCCCGGCCTCGCTGGTCGTACCGCCCGGCGAGCGCGAGGAGACCGCCCTCGGCGGCCTGGCGTACCCGGTGGTGGCCAAGCCCGCGACGCGCCACTCCAGTTCGGGCGTGGTCACCGTCGCGGACGCCGCCGAGCTGCGGGAGCGGCTGGCGGACTACCCCGCGTACGAGACCGTGCTGGTCGAGCAGCAGGTCCAGGGGCAGGAGTACTCGGTGGAGAGCCTGGTGCAGGGCGGCGAGGTGATCTTCGCCTCCGTCACCAGGAAGGAGACCACCGAGTCGCACGCCCGCTCCTTCGTGGAGCTCGCGCACTCCGTGCCCAACGCCCGTACGCAGGAGGACGAGGCGCTGCTGGGTGCCAACCGGCGGCTGCTGGCGACCCTGGACTTCCGCGACGGGATCGCGCACGCCGAGTGGCGCGTCGGCGCCGACGGCCGCCCGTACCTGATGGAGATCGCGGCCCGCACCCCGGGCGACGGCCTGCTCGCGCTCTACCAGCTCGCCACCGGGCGGCCGCTGGAGCCGGAGATCGTCCGGATCGCGCTGGGCGAGCCGGCCTCCTACCCCGCGCCGCGGCGCTGGGCCCGCCAGGTCTACCTGGACCACGAGCCCGGCACGCTGGAGGACGTCACGGTCGACTGGCCGGGCGTCTCGCCGGTGTGGGTGGGCGACGGGGGGATGTGGCCGGAGCTCGCGCCGGGCGGCCCGGACGCGCCCCCGGCGCTGCGCGCGGTCCTGGTGCTCAAGGACAAGGGCGCCCCGTTGTCCCCGCTGACCAGCTCCGACGACCGCGCGGTGACCTTCCTCATCGACGCGCCGACCCCCGGGGAACTGGACGAGCTGGAGCGCCGGGTGCGCGCCGCGGTGACCCTGACGGTGCGGACGGCGGCCGGTCATGGCTCTTGAGACCCGGGCCGGCGAACGGGCCACGGTGTGGGGCACGTTCCGTGAGGCGCCGCTCGCGGTGAAGACCGTGCTCGCCGGGGTGCTGGTCAACCGCCTCAGCGGCTTCCTCAACATCTTCCTGGTCCTGTTCCTGACCGCCAAGGGCTACTCCGACGGCCATACCGTCATCGCCCTCGGCGTCTACGGAGCCGGCGCCGTCGTCGGCTCGCTGATCGGCGGCACGCTCGCGGACCGGATGGGCGTGCGCAACGCCACCGTGGTGTCCATGGGCAGCACCAGCGTGCTGACGGCCGCCCTGCTCTACCTGCCGGACTTCACCGCCCTGCTGGCGGCGATCGCGCTCGTCAGCCTCGGCGCACAGCTCTTCCGCCCGGCGTCGGCGACGCTGCTGGCGGAGCTGACGTCCGACCACCGGCAGGTCATGATCTTCGCGATGTACCGGTTCGGGCTCAACGTGGGGGCCACGGCCGCACCGCTGGTCGGCTACGGCCTCTACAACGCGGGCGGACACGAGTACACCTTGCTGTTCTGGGGCGAGGCCGCGATCGCCCTGCTGTACGCGGTCTTCGCCCGGGCCACGCTGCCCGCCCGCGCACAAAAGCCGGCCGCCACCGGTCCGAAGGACGGCGCGCGGCCCTCGGGCGGCTACCGCGCGGTGGTCCGCGACCGGCGCTACCTGCTGTACCTCGTCGCGGCCTTCTGCCACTCGGCCGTTTACATGCAGTACCTGTCGACGCTGCCGCTGTACATGAAGGACGCCGGGCTGGCGCTCTTCTGGTACACCTTCGCCGTCTCGCTCAACGGATTCATCGTCATCGCCTTCGAGTTGCTGATCACCAAGCTCTCCCAGGAGTGGCCGCTGAAGCTGACCGTCGGGCTGGGCTTCGCCCTCGTGGGCGCCGGGGTGGCCTTCTACGGGCTGCCGATCGGACCGGCCGCTGTCATCGTCGGCACGCTCATCTGGTCGCTCGGCGAGATCATCGGCGGTCCCGCGGTCTTCGCCTACCCCGCGAAGGCGGGCCCGGAGCACCTGCGGTCCCGGTACATCGGCAGCTTCCAGTTCATGTTCGGGCTGGGCACCGCCGTGGGCCCGATGCTCGGCAGCTGGCTCTTCCTGGAGCTCGGCGGGCTGGTCTGGCCGGCGGTCGCCGTCGGCTCGCTCCTCGCCACGGTGTTCGGCCTGATCGCCGTGCGCCGGCCGCCGTCGGCGGCGCCGCCGTCTGTCCCCGTAACGATGAGCCCCGCCTCCCAGGGGAGCGGTGACCGGCCGGAGGCACGTACGGCCGGCTCGCCGGTCTGACGCTCCACCTCCCCTGCGGCATTCCCCCTGTGACACGGACGCACGACCGTCCGTCCGGTCACGCACGACCCCCCACCTGCCCGATATCCCGCCACATCACACCTCATATCCGGCACGACTCGACCGGCAGACCGCCGGCATCCGCCTGAAGGAGAGATCTCATGGGGCACGCGACAAACCGGGCCGATTCCGCGCAGTACCACTGCGTAGGAGTGGGCGTGGGACCGGCCAACCTGAGCCTGGCGTCACTGCTGCACGGCCGCCCGGAGGTGCGCAACCTCTTCCTGGACCGGAAGGAGTCCTTCGGCTGGCACGACGACCAGCAGATACCCGGCACCACCTTGCAGGTGTCGATGTTCAAGGACCTCGTCAGCCTCTCCGATCCGAAGAGTCCGTTCTCCTTCCTGTCCTATCTGCACGACCAGGGACGGGTGTACCACTTCCTCAACGCCCAGTTCGCCGACGTACCGCGGCTGGAGTTCCGCAACTACCTGGCCTGGGCCAGCCGGCGCAACGAGAACGTGGTCTTCGGTGAGAGCGTCGAAGAGGTCGGCTTCGACGGCGTCTTCACCGTCCGTACCGACCGCCGCACCGTGACCGCCGAGAACATCGTCGTCGGCGTCGGCAGCCGGCCGTGGGTGCCGCCGCAGGGCCGCGGCCTGCTCGGCCCCACGCAGTTCCACGTCAACGACTACATGACCGCCGCACAGGGCCTGAAGGACAAGCGGGTCGTGGTGGTGGGCGGCGGCCAGTCCGGGGCCGAGGCGTTCCTCGACCTGATCTCCCGCTCGGACGGCGAACTGCCGCGCCGCGTCTCGTGGATCTCCCGGCGCCGCAACTACTTCCCGATCGACGACTCGCCCTTCACCAACGACTACTACATGCCGTCCCACTCCGACTATTTCTACGGCCTGCGGCCGGAGGCCCGGCAGGCGTTCAACGCGCAGCACATCCTCAGCAGCGACGGCATCTCCGAGTCGACACTGCGCGACATCTACCAGCGGATCTACGTCCACCGCTTCGTCCAGGGCAACCCCGACCTGGTCGGGCTGCACCCCAACCGCGAGGTCGTCGACGTGTCGGCGGCGGACGCGGGCGGCTGGGACATCGGCGTCCGGCACAACGACGAGCCCGGCGCCGTCGAGCACTTCGAAGCGGACGTCGTCGTCTGGGCCACCGGCTTCCGCCCGGCGCGCACGGACTTCCTCGACCCGATCGCCGGCCGGCTGGAGCGCCACGGCGACGAGCTGAGCATCGACGAGGACTTCGCGGTGCGCTGGGACGGCCCGGCCGACCGCAACATCTTCGTCCAGAACGCCGCCCGCGGTCAGCGCGGCCTCGCCGACCCCAACCTCAGCCTGAACGCCTGGCGCAGCCAGCGCATCGCCGACCGGCTGAGCGGGGTGCGCGGCGACGAGCAGCTGGCGTCGTTCATCGAGTGGTCGTCCAAGGCCGGCGCCAACGTCCCGTGGGGCGCGTGATGGCGCGGACCGACACCGACTTCGCGGTGGTCGGCGGCGGCGTGCTCGGCTGCCTGATCACCCGGGAGATCCTGGCCCGCACCCCGGACGCCTCCGTGGTCCTGCTGGAGCGGGACGCGGTCGGCAGCGGCGCCAGCCGCCGCTCGGCCGGCCTGCACTTCCCCCGCGGCTCCTCGGAGCGGGTCCGCGGGATGGCCGCGTACAGCCAGGGCCACTACGCGGCGCTCAAGGCCGCCCGCCCCGAACTGCCGGTGCACAGCCTGGACATGACGGTGATCGCGGACGCGTCGGACGAGGCACGGCTGCGCGAGACCTATCTGCCCGAGGCCAGGCTCCGGCCCGTCGCGGAGGTGGCCGGGGGGATCGCCCGGGTGCCCGCGGGCAAGGCCGCGTGGGAGGGCGACGGCTGCCAGTACGCGGACGTGCACGCCCTCACCCAGCTGCTGGCCCGCGACCTGCGCCGGACCGCGGAGTTCCGCGAGGGCGTCGCGGTCACCGGCCTGAGCGCGGGCCCCGACGCGGTGGAGCTGGCCCTCGGCACCGGCGACACCCTGACCGCCGGACACGTCGTCCTGGCCCCCGGCCCCTGGCTCGCGGCCCCCGCCTGGCGGGACCTCGTCGCGCCGCTCGGGGCACGGGTGAAGAAGATCGTGGCCCTGCACATCGAGGTACCGCCGGCCCCCGGCGACCGGGCGGTCGTCCTCCAGGACGAGGACGCCTTCCTGCTGCCGTACCACGAGCGCGGGCACTGGCTGTTCAGCTACACCTGCCAGGAGTGGGACGTCGCCCCGGACACCCTGCCCACCGGCGTCTCGGCCGCCGACCGGCGCGAGGCGCTGGACGTCCTGGCCCGCTACGCCCCCCAACTGGCCGACCGCTGCGTGTCGGGCCGCGTCTTCTGCGACGCCTACGGCCCCGCAATGCAGCCGCTGGTACGCCCGCTCACCGACGACGGGCGCGTGGTCTTCGCGGGAGCCGCCAACGGCTCCGGCTACCGGCTCGCCCCCGCCATCGCGGCGGAGACCGCCGGCCTTCTCCCCCTTCCCTCCCAGCGAAAGGACGCGGCGTGATCCTCCATACGTACGACGACACGGCCCTCCACGAGGCGTTCGGCATCGACATGAGCGACATCGACGGCCTGGGTGTGGGCGCGGGCTGGGGACGGGTCGCCCCCGGCCGCAGCTCGGACAGCCACCAGCACGACGAGACCGAGTTCTTCGTGATCGTCGCGGGCCGCGGCGAGTTCGTCGTCGACGGGCGGCGCCACCCGGCCGCACCCGGCACGGTGGCCCTCTTCGAGCCCTTCGAGTCCCACGTCCTGGAGAACACCGGCGACACCGACGTGGTCTTCCTGACGCAGTACTGGCGCGACCCGTCCCGCGCCCTGGCCTCGGCCGGGAACACGGCGCGCACGGCCTTCGGCGAGCGGCCGGTCTTCGTCTTCTCCACCCCGCCCACCCCCAACGGCGACCTGCACCTCGGGCACCTCTCGGGCCCGTACCTCGGCGCCGACGCCTACGTCCGCCACCAGCGGATGAACGGCACCAAGGCGTGGCACCTGACCGGCAGCGACGACTACCAGAGCTACGTACTGGGCGCCGCGCGCGCCGACGGCCGCGGGCCCGCGGAGACCGCCGCCCACTACAGCGCCGAGATCGCCCGGACGCTGGCCCTGATGGACATCGTCCCCGACCAGTTCACCGTCACCGACGACGACCCGTCCTACCGCCCGGGCCTGCAGGACTTCTTCTCCCGCGTGGTCTCCTCGGGCACGGTGCGGGTGACCGAGGCGGACGCGCTCTTCGACGCGGAGAGCGGGCAGTACCTCTACGAGGTGGACGTCAAGGGCGGCTGCCCGGCGTGCGGTGCGGGCACCAGCGGCAACATCTGCGAGGAGTGCGGCGAGCCGAACACCGTCACCGACCTGGTCGACCCGGCCTCCGCCCGCTCGGCCGCGACCCCGCGCAGCGCCCCGGTCGCCCGCTGGTCGCTGCCGCTGCACACCTTCCGCGAGCAGATCGCCGAGCACCACCGCCTGGGCCGCGTCCCGGCCCGGCTGCGCGAGCTGAGCGACCGGCTCTTCCGCCGCGCGAGCCTGGACATCCCCGTCAGCCACCCCTCCGACTGGGGCGTCCCGCCGGCCGAGAAGGACGTGACCGGACAGGTCATCTGGGTGTGGCCGGAGATGTCGTACGGCTTCCTGCACGGCATCCAGTCCCTCGGCGCGCGCCTGGGCGAGAAGTGGCGGGCGGCACAGCCGCAGCAGGACTGGAAGGTCGTCCACTTCTTCGGCTACGACAACAGCTTCTACCACTCGGTGCTCTACCCGGCCCTGTACCGGCTGGCCCACCCCGGGTGGACGCCGGACATCGACTACCACGTCAACGAGTTCTACCTGCTGGAGGGCAGCAAGTTCTCCACCAGCCGGCGCCACGCCATCTGGGGCAAGGAGATCCTCGGCCCTGACTCCGTCGACGCCGTCCGCTACTTCCTCGCGGCCACCCGCCCCGAGGGCCGGCGCACCAACTTCCAGCGCGCGGCGTACGAGACGACCCTCGACGAGACGCTGATCGGCACCTGGCAGAGCTGGCTGAACGACCTCGGGGCCCGGATCGGCAAGCGGTACGGCGGAGCGGCCCCGGACGCCGGTACCTGGACGCCGGAGCACTCCGCCTTCCTCGCCCGGCTCGGCGCCCGGCTCGCCGCGGTCACCGGCAGCCTCGGCTCCGAGGGCTTCTCGCTCAACCAGGCGGCCGCCGAACTGGACGGCATCGTCACGGACACCCTGCGCTTCTCCCGCCAGGAGGCGGTCCTCGCGGAGACCGCGGGCTGGGAGAGCGAGGCCCGGACCGCCATCGCCCTCGAACTGGCCGCGGCACGCCTCCTCGCGCACGCCGCAGCGCCCGTCATGCCCCGCTTCGCCGCGCGGCTCGCCGAGGCGCTCGGCCTGCCCGAGCCGGCCGTGTGGCCGCGCACCGTGGAGCTGGTCCCCCCGGAGAGCGGCATCCGCCTCGCCGACGCCGTCTTCTTCCGGCCGACCGCTCCCGCGCCCCGCCCCGCGCACGCCGGCCCGCAGCTGATGCCGTGGCTGACCGCGCTGATCCGCGCCGCGCTGCAGCTCCCGGAGGACGCGGTGGTGTGCGACAGCAACCTCAGCCAGCTGGGCACCAGTTCGCTGCAGGCCGTGACGCTGCAGTACCAGATCCTGGAGGCGCTCGACGTGGACGTCACCGTGGAGGAACTGCTCGGCAGCCACGACGTCAACGGCCTCGCCGCGCTGATCGAGGAGCGCGCCGACGAGGCCGCCCTCACCGCGCTGACCGAGGAGGGCGCCCGATGAACTACCGCGACGTCCTGCGCGAGATCGACAGCCGGGGCCTGTCCGTCTCCCTCTCCGGCGACGACCTGCGGCTCCAGGGCGGCCGCGAACGGATGGACCCCGACTTCATCGCGCTCGTCAAGAGCATGAAGGAGGAGCTGGTCGCGCACCTGGCCGAAGAGGAGCGGCACGGTCCGGGGTTCCCGCTGACCCCGCTCCAGCGGGCCTATCTGCTGGGCCGCAGCGGCATCTTCGAGATCGGCGACGTCTCCAGCCACGTCTACCACGAGTTCGAGGGCGTGTGGGACGTGGACCGGCTGGAGTCGGCCCTCGAAGCGGTCGTGGACGCGCACAGCGCGCTGCGCTCCCGCTTCGTCTCGGACGACCGGCAGGTCACCGAGTTCCGCCAGCACCGGCCGCGGATCAGCCGCCTGGACCTGCGCGGCGAGAGCCCCGAGGAACAGGACCGGATCCGCGCCGCGCTGCGCGAGGAGCGCTCGCACCGGGTGCTGGCCGCCGATCAAGTACCGCTGATCGCCGCGGACGTGACGGTCCTCGCCGACGACCGCATGGTGCTGCACGTCAGCCACGACGGGCTGGTCATGGACGGGATCAGCATGTTCCTGTTCTTCCGCGCCTGGTGGCGGCAGTACCGCGACGGCACCGACGACGACGCGCCGGACGAGCTGCCGTACGAGGAGTACGTGGCGGCCCTGCAGGCCGGGCGGGAGCGGGCACCGGCCCGCCGCTCGCGCGAGTACTGGCTCGGACGCGTCGACGACCTCGCGCCCCACCCGGACCTGCCGCTCGCCACCAGCCCGTCCGCGCTGACCGCCACCCGCTTCTCACAGCGCCAGGTGCGGCTGGACGAGCGGGCCTGGACGGCGCTGAAGGAGCGGGCCGCGTTCGCCGGACTGACGCCGTCGGCCCTGCTGCTCGCGGCGTACGCCGAAACGCTCTCCGTCTGGGGTGCGGGGCCGCGCTTCACCCTCACCACCACCGTGGCCAACCGGCCGCCCATCCACCCGCGGGTCTTCGAGGCGATCGGCAACTTCTCGGACACGATGCTGGTCGAGGCGGAGATCGACCGCTCCCGCACCTTCGAGGAGCGGGCCCGGGCGCTGCAGGCCCGGCTCCGCAGCGACCTGGACCACCGGCACTTCTCCGGCGGCGACGTCATGCAGGAACTGGCGCGCCGGCGCGGCGGCGTGACGGGCGCCCGGATGCCCTTCACGTTCAACAGCGCCATCGGCCACGTCGACGCCGAGGTCGACGGCTCCGCGCTGGAGCTGTTCGGCCCGGAGGTCTTCAGCGTCAGCCAGACCCCGCAGGTGTGGCTGAACGCCTTCGCCATGGAGCAGCACGGCGGCCTCGTCGTCCAGCTCGACGGGATCGACGAGCTGTTCCCCGAGGGTCTGCTGGACGACGTCGCCCAGGGGTACGGCGCGCTGCTCGACACGCTGTCCGGCGAGGCCGCCTGGCAGCGCCACACCTTCGATCTGCTGCCCGCCGCCCAGCGCGAGCGGCGCCGCGCGGCCAACGACACGGCCGTACCGCTGCCGGAGGAACTGCTGGGCGACGCCTTCGCCGCCCAGGCCGAGCGCACGCCGGACGCCCCCGCGATCCTCACCTCGGACACGCGGATCAGCTACGGCGAACTCCTGCGCCGCGCGGCCGCGGCGGCACAGTGGCTGCGGGAGCGGGGCGTCGGCAGGGACGAGCTGGTCGGTCTGGTGATGGGCCGCGGGCCCGAGCAGATCGTCGGCATCCTCGCCACCGTCCTCGCCGGGGCCGCCTACCTGCCCGTCGACGGGGCACTGCCCGCCGAGCGGCAGCGCTACATGCTGCGCGACGGCCGGGTCCGCCAGGTACTCACCAACCTCGACTGGCAGGACCAAAGCGGCGAACGGGAGGTACTCCGCCTCGATGTGACGGTACCTCAGAAAACGACGACGGCACCGGTCGAGCTCCCCGCCCGGCTGCCCGGCGCCTCCCCCGACGACCTCGCGTACGTGCTCTACACCTCCGGTACGACCGGCGCGCCCAAGGGCGTCATGGTCAGCCACCGCAACGTCGCGAACGTCGTCGCCGACTGTCACAAGCGCTTCGACATCACCCCGGACGACCGATTCTTCGCCATCAGCGCGTTCAACTTCGACCTGTCGGTGTGGGACGTCTTCGGCGCGCTGTCCGCCGGGGCCGCGCTGGTGATGCCCGACCGGGACCGGTCCGTGGACCCCGCCCACTGGCTCGACCTGTGCCGGAGCGCCGGGGTGACCGTGTGGAACTCCGTTCCCGCCATCGTCTCGATGCTGCACGACCAGGCGGTCGCCGACGAGGTGGTGCCGCCCGCGCTGCGCCTGGTGATGATGAGCGGCGACCGCATCCCGCCGGCGCTGCCGGCCGCGCTGCGCCGCCTGAAGCCCGGCCTCGACGTCGTCTCGCTCGGCGGCCCGACCGAGACGACGATCTGGAACATCCTGCACCCGGTCGCCCCGGAGGAGGACGGCAGCCGGTCCATCCCGTACGGCCGGCCCAACGCCAACAACCGCGCGTACGTCCTGGACCGGGACGGGCTGGACGCCCCCGACTGGGTGACCGGCGAGATCTGCGCGGCGGGCACCGGGCTGGCGCGTGGCTACTGGGGCGACGAGGAGCGCACCGCCGAGCGGTTCGGGTACGACCCGCGGCGCAACGAACGCCTCTACCGCACCGGTGACCTGGGCCGTTATCTGCCCGACGGCAGCATCGCGATCCTCGGCCGCAGCGACTTCCAGATCAAGGTCAACGGCTACCGCATCGAGGCCGGCGAGGTCGAGACGCGGCTGGTCGCCCTGGACTCCGTGGCCAAGGCCGTGGTCGCCAGCCGGCCCGGCGCGCGGGGCGACCGCCTGGTGGCCCATCTCGTACCGAGCGGGGAAGCCCGGCCCACCGAGGCCGAGCTGCGCGACGCCCTCCGCCGCGACCTGCCCGACTACATGGTCCCCACGGCCGTTCTGTGGCACGGTGACCTGCCGCTCACCAAGAACGGCAAGGTGGACCGGGGCAAGCTCGCCGAGACCGCCGTCGAGGAGGCGGCACCGGCCGCGGAGACCCCGCGCGGCGGTGGCGAACCCACCACGGACACCGAGAAGGCGCTGGTGGAGATCTGGTCCACGGTGCTGCGCGGGGCCCGGGTCGGCGTCCACGACAGCCTGCGGGCGCTCGGCGGCGACTCGATCACGGCGGCCCGCATTCTCACCGCCGTACGCAAGCGGTTCGGGGTCACCATCCCCCTCGACGTGCTGGCCGACCTGGACACCGTCGCCGCAATGGCCACGGCCCTGACACCGGAAGAGGAGCAGGCACGGTGACCGACCACTCCTTCATCAACCACATCGTCACCACCGCGCCGCTCGGCGGCCGGATCTCCTTCTCCCGCCTGGACGGTACGGAGTCCCTCGGCCTGCCGGAGCTGTACGAGCGGGCCGGCCGGCTGGCGCGCCGGCTGCAGGCGCGCGGCATCGGCCCGGGCGACCGGATCGGCATCCTGGCCGCCAACAGCCTGGAGTGGGTGCTGCTGGACCTCGCGGCGCTGCTCCTGAAGGCGGAGACCGCCGGACTGGAGCCCGGCAAGTTCGCGCCCTCGGCGGAGCTGATGGCGCGCTACGGCCTCACGCTGCTCTTCACCGACCAGCACACGGACGCCCCCGGCGCCGTGCCGGTCGGCGAGGTCCGGGCGCTCGCGGAGGAGCCGGCGGGCCCGGAGGAGGACACCGCGCTGCCCGCGGTCCACTGGGCACCGCGGGACGTGACGACCATCAAGTTCACCTCCGGCAGCACCGGCACTCCCAAGGGGCTCGGCGCGACCGTCGGCTCCATCGACAGCTCGCTGGCCGCGGTGCAGGAGATCTTCGAACACAAGCCGGGGGACGACCTGTTCGTCTTCCTGCCGCTCTCGCTGCTCCAGCAGCGCTACTGGGTCTACTCGGCGCTGGTGCACGGCCACGACGTCACCATCAGCACCTACGAGGCGGCCTTCGCGGCGCTGCGCCGCGTCAGGCCCACCGTCGTCATGGGCGTGCCGGCCTTCTACGAGACGGCCAAGCGCCAGGTGGAGTCCCGGCTGCGCCGCTCCGGCGGGACGGCCGGGGAGGCGGCCCGCCACCTGTTCGGGGACCGGATCCGCTACCTGTGGACCGGTTCCGCACCCGCCGACGCGGCGATGCTCCGCTTCTTCCACGACGCCGGGCTGCCCATCTATGAGGGCTACGGGCTCAACGAAACCTGCATCGTCACCAAGAACCACCCCGGCGCCCACCGCGTCGGCAGCGTCGGCAAGGTACTGCGCGGCAAGGAAGTACTGGTGGACGAGGACGGGACCGTCCGCGTGCGCAGCGACCACCCGGTCAACTACGGTTACGCGTATGCCGAACCGGGCGCTTCGGAGCGGATGTTCGCCCCGGACGGCACCGTACGGACCGGCGACCTCGGCCATCTCGACGAGGACGGCTTCCTCTTCATCCGCGGCCGCGCCGACGACGTCATCGTCCTGGACAACGGGAAGAAGATCGTCGTCCGGCCGATCGAGGAGCACATGAGGACCAGCCCGGCGGTCGCCGAGTGCGTCCTGTTCTGCCCCGCGCAGACCGACCTGGTCGCCGTCGTCTCCCCGGCCGCCGTGCCCGCCGACACCGAGGCCATCGCGGCCCAGCTCGCCCTCACCAACGCCGCCCGCACGGCGGACGAGCGGATCAGCCGGGTCGTGGTCGCCGACGCGCCCTTCAGCATCGACAACGGCCTGCTGACGTCCCAGTACAAGCCCAAGCGCAAGCAGATCCTCGCCACTTACCACTCCGGCATCCACGACAGTAAGGAAGGCATTCATGCGGCCTGACATGGAGAGCGCGGCCAGGGAATCCCTCTCCGCGGTACTGGACCCCGAAGTCGCCCCCGAGGACCTCGACCTCGACGCGGACATGGCCGGCTCCTACGGCCTGACCTCGCTCAACAAGGTCCTTTTTCTGACCGAGGTGTGCGAGGCGACCGACGTCGACCTCGCCCACTTCACCGAGCACGACCTCGCCGAGATGCGCACCCTGCGCAGCGTCGCCGAGTCCCTGTCCCGACTCACGAAGAAGGTGGCCTGACCATGACCTGGAACGAGAGCGCCGCGGTGGTCCTGGAGAACGCGCACGTCCTGCTGCGACCGGTCACCGAGGCCGACCGCGAGGCCGTGCGGGCCGTCGCGATGGACCCCGACATCTGGCGGTACTTCGTGTCGGCCGTCGAGACCGACGCGGACTTCGAGAAGTTCTTCGACACCTGCCTGGCCGACCAGGAGGCAGGCCGCCGCGTCGTCCACATCATCACCGACAAGTCCACCGGCCGGGTCGCCGGCAGCATGAGCTACGGCAACATGGCCGAGGCCGACGCGCGGCTGGAGATCGGCTGGTCCTGGCTGGGCCGCGACTTCCGGGGCCAGGGCATCAACCGCTGGGCGAAGTACCTGCTCCTGGAGCACGCCTTCGAGCAGCTGGGCGCCGAGCGCGTGGAGTTCAAGACCGACATCCTCAACACGCAGGCGCGCCGCGGGCTGCGCAACATCGGCGCCGTGGAGGAGGGCACCCTGCGCAGCTTCAACTTCATGCCCGGCGGGCGCCGCCGCGACGCGATCTTCTACAGCGTCCTGCGCGCCGAGTGGCCCCGCGTGAAGGACGAGCTCGCCACCAAGCCGAAGGTCGCCCAGCTGGACGCCGTCGGATGACCACGGGCGCGGGCATTCCCTTCATCCGCGCGTCGGGCGGCCCCTTCGCCGCCGGGCGGGCCCATGGTGAGGCCCTCGCCGGTCCGTTGCGTGCCTTCCTCGACGACTCGCTCTCCCGGCTGAACAAGGTCATGCCGGAGCCGGTCTCGCTGGACGGGCTGCTGCCGTCGATCGCCGCCTACCGGGCGGCGGTCACGGCGGCCACGCCGGAACTGGCCGAGGAGGTCGCGGGGCTCGCGGCCGGCGCCGGGATCACGCCGGACGAGGCATGGCTGCTCCAGCTGCGCCGGGAGATCATGGGCTACCGCAAGGTGCCCACGGCGGGCGACTGCACGACCTACGCCCGCACCGGCGCGGCCGGCCCCGTCCTCGCGCAGACCGTCGACCTCAACGGCAACCTCGACGACCACCTCGGCGTGCTGGAGGTCGCCCGCACCGGGTCGCCGCGCCGCTCGCTCGTCCTCAGCTTCGGCGGCCTGCTCGGCTACCTGGGGCTGAACAGCGACGGCCTGGCGGTCGGGCTCAACCTGGTACTGGGCGGCGACTGGCGCCCCGGAGTACCGCCCTACCTCGCCATCCGGCATCTGCTGGACACGGCACGGGACGTCACCCAGGCCCTGGAGATCCTGCGCGGCCTGCCCCTGGCGAGCTCCCGGACGCTCGTCCTGTGCGACCGGGAACGGGCGGCCGTGGTGGAGATCCTGGGCGACGAGCTACGGGTCACGGAGGCGGCGGAGACGGTGCACACCGGCCAGGTGGAGACGGTGCACACCAATCACTTCCTGCACCCGGACTTCGTGCCGTTCGACGAGATCAACGTCTTCGCCCGCAACTCGTCCGTGCGCCGGCTGAAGGCGGCCACCGCCGGGCTCGCCGAACTGCCCCCGGGGTGCGGCGCCGAGGACCACTTCGGGCTGCTGTCGCAGCCACCGGTGTGCGTACCGGACCGGGGTGACATCCGCGCCGAACGCACCGTCGCCGCTGTGGTGATGCTGCCGTCCCGCGGCGAACTGCACGTCCGGCCGGGCGATCCGTCGCTCTCCGCTACGCAGGTCTTCAGGTTGTAGCGGTGGACGTGTGGCTTGTGGATCTGGACGGTGGGGGTGACTTGGAGGCGCGTCCCACGGAGGCGGAGAGACGGCGGGCCGCGGCCTTCACGGACGCGGCCCCGGCCCGGCGCTTCCTCCGCTCCCGGCGGGCGGTGCGCGACCTGCTGGGCCGGCGGCTGGGGATCTCCCCGGCAGGCCTGCGCGTCGCGTACACGCCGTCCGGCAAGCCGTATCTGCCGGACCACCGGGAGCAGCACATCAGCTGGTCGCGGTCCGGGCGCCTGCTGCTCGTCGGCGCGGACGACCGCGGGCCCGTAGGCGTGGACATCGAGCGGCTGCGGCCCGTCCCCGCAGCGCTGGACGTGCTCGCCGCGGTGTACCCGGCCCTGCCGGCCACGGCCGACCCCGCGGCGTTCCTCCCGGCCTGGACGCTGCTGGAGGCCGCCGTGAAGGCGACCGGGCGCGGCCTGGCCCGGGGCGCCGCGGAGGTCGGCCTCGCCCTCGGCCCCGGGGGCACGGTCGCCCTGCGCGGCATCTCCGGCCACGGGCCGGGTGCCTGGTACGGCCGTACGGAACTACTGCCGTCGCGCAACGGCCTCCCCGCGGCGATGACGGCCGTCGTCACCCGGGGCGCTGCCGGCCGGTCCCTCATCGACGCGCCGAGGAACGAGGAGAAATGACCGCAGAACCAGAAGCCGGCAGTGTCCGCTCCGGACGGCTCCGCCTGCACGTCATCGCCCTGAACGTCGGCGCCGCCGAGCTGACCGCCGCCGTCTCGCGGGTACTGACCGGCCGGGCCGTGCGGCACGCAGGCGTCAGCGCCGAGGTGACCGACGCGTGGGACGGCCCGGAACTCCGGCTGTCGTGCGAGGACGTGCGGGGCGTGGCCCCGGGGGCCGGGCGGCTCTTGAGGGAGATCGCCACGGCGGCGGGCGCGGGGCCGGAGGCCGATGCGGAGGCCGGTGCGGGGGCCGGTGCGGAGTTCGGTCCTCACGCCGCCCCGGAGGAGGCCCGCATCGCGTACCGCGCGTGGCAGGCCCTCATGGCGCACTGGCGAGTCGCCGACGGCGCACGCGCGGAGATCACGGCCCCAGGCCTCCTGTCTCCCACAGGCGCCCCCGACGAGCCGGTCGATCCGATCTTCGTCTTCGACCACGTAGGCCCTCCGGTGCCACCACCCGGCTGGCGGCTGCGCTCCTGGTACGCGCCGGACATAGGCGTCTACCACTTCTCGGTACCGCCCTCGGCGTCCGGGCCCCGCCTGAAAGTCGCCTCACCCCGCCCCGCGGAGCGGAAACGGACCGCCGAGCTGCTCCGCACCTGGCAGGCCGTGACCGCGGAACTGGCCGCCTCCCCCGGCCTGCCCCTCACCGCACTGCACGTTCCACCGCGGAGGCTCGTCCTAGGGGACTGAGGGCCGTGCCGCCCTCGGGCCGCGGTCCCGTGCCGCGTTCTCGCCGGCCGCCGGTTCGCCCGTTGTCAGTGGGATGCGCTTGCATGGACTCATGGACGACACGAACGACGGAACCCTGCGGCAGGCGGCCGACGCGGTGCTGGCCCGCCTCGTCGGCGCCCCGGCGGGAGCGGCCCGGCTGCGCGAGGACCAGTGGCGGGCGATCGAGGCGCTGGTCGCCGAGCACCGCCGGGCGCTGGTGGTGCAGCGCACGGGCTGGGGCAAGTCGGCCGTGTACTTCGTCGCGACCGCCCTGCTGCGGCAGCGCGGCAGCGGCCCGACGGTGATCGTCTCGCCGCTGCTGGCACTGATGCGCAACCAGGTGGAGGCGGCCGCGCGGGCGGGCATCCGCGCGCGCACGATCAACTCCGCCAACACCGAGGAGTGGGACACCGTGCAGGCCGAGGTGGCGGCCGGCGAGGTGGACGTGCTGCTGGTCAGCCCGGAGCGGCTGAACAACCCGGACTTCCGCGACCAGGTGCTGCCCAAGCTCGCCGCGGCGACCGGCCTGCTGGTGGTGGACGAGGCGCACTGCATCTCGGACTGGGGTCACGACTTCCGGCCCGACTACCGCCGGCTGCGCACGATGCTCGCCGACCTGCCGCCCGGCGTGCCCGTACTGGCCACGACGGCGACGGCCAACGCCCGGGTGACGGCCGACGTGGCCGAGCAGCTCGGCACCGGCGGCGGCACGGACGCGCTGGTCCTGCGCGGCCCGCTGGACCGGGAGAGCCTGAGCCTCGGCGTGCTCCGGCTGCCGGACGCCGCGCACCGCATGGCCTGGCTCGCCGAGCACCTGAACGACCTGCCGGGCTCCGGGATCATCTACACCCTCACGGTGGCCGCCGCCGAGGAGGTCACGGCCTTCCTGCGGCAGTGCGGGCACACGGTCGCGTCGTACACGGGCAAGACCGAGAACGCCGACCGTCAGCAGGCCGAAGAGGACCTGCTCGGCAACCGCGTCAAGGCGCTGGTCGCCACCTCGGCGCTCGGCATGGGCTTCGACAAGCCCGACCTCGGCTTCGTCGTCCACCTCGGCTCGCCCTCCTCCCCCATCGCCTACTACCAGCAGGTGGGCCGCGCCGGCCGCGGTGTGGAGCACGCCGAGGTCCTGCTGCTGCCCGGCCGGGAGGACGAGGCGATCTGGTCGTACTTCGCCTCCCTCGCCTTCCCGTCCGAGGAGCTGGTCCGGCGGACGATCGACGTGCTCGCCGGTTCGGAACGGCCGCTGTCGCTGCCCGCGCTGGAGCCCCTGGTGGAGCTGCGCCGCTCCCGCCTGGAGACGATGCTCAAGGTCCTGGACGTGGACGGCGCGGTCCGGCGGGTCAAGGGCGGCTGGACCGCCACGGGGCAGCCGTGGACGTACGACGCGGAGCGGTACGCCTGGGTGGCGAAGCAGCGCGAGGCCGAGCAGCAGGCGATGCGCGAGTACGCCACGACGGACGGCTGCCGGATGGAGTTCCTGCAGCGGCAGCTGGACGACGAGGGCGCGGCGCCGTGCGGCCGCTGCGACAACTGCGCGGGGCCGCGCTTCACCGCCGAGGTCTCCCCCGCCGCGCTGGACGCGGCGCGCGGCGAGCTGGGCCGCGCGGGCGTCGTCGTGGAGCCGCGCCGGATGTGGCCGACGGGGCTGCCCGCCATCGGTGTGGACCTCAAGGGACGCATCCCGGCGGGTGAGCAGGCGGGTGCGGGGCGGGCCCTCGGCCGGCTCTCGGACATCGGCTGGGGCAACCGGCTGCGCCCGCTCCTGACCCCGCAGGCCCCGGACGGCCCGGTGCCCGCCGACGTGCTCGACGCCGTGGTCGGGGTGCTGGCCGACTGGGCGAAGGGGCCGGGCGGCTGGGCGAGCGGCGGCCCGGAGGCGCCCGCCCGCCCGGTGGGCGTCGTCACCATGGCGTCCCACACGCGGCCCCAGCTGGTCCAGTCCCTCGGTGCCCGGGTCGCCGAGATCGGCCGGATGCCGCTGCTGGGGTCGATCGCGTACGCGGCGGGCGCTGACGAGACGCACCTGCCGCGGTCCAACAGCGCGCAGCGGCTGCGCGCGCTCGACGGGGCGCTGACGGTGCCGCCGCAGCTGGCCGAGGCGTTGCGCGCCGCGGACGGCCCGGTGCTCCTGGTGGACGACGCGACCGAGACCGG
The DNA here is from genome assembly GCF_040301705.1 of Streptomyces sp. NPDC000151. Classification (NCBI taxonomy): domain Bacteria; kingdom Bacillati; phylum Actinomycetota; class Actinomycetes; order Kitasatosporales; family Streptomycetaceae; genus Streptomyces; species Streptomyces sp. NPDC000151. The sequence goes on from NZ_JBEPFC010000018.1 coordinate 31,608, forward strand.
CTGGACCCTCGCGGTCGCCGCCCGACTGCTCCGCCGGGCGGGGGCGGGGGGTGTGCTGCCGCTGGTGCTGGCGGTACAGAGCTGATCGCGCGGCCGGCGGGGGCGGCCGGCCGGCGTGCCCGTTTCAGGAGCGGCCGGCGGCCCGGAGCGCGCGTCGGAGCGCGCTCAACGGGCCGTGCGGCGCCCGGAGTCGGGGGCGCGCCGGGCGGGGCGGAAGCGGGAGGGGGTTTCCGCTGGTCCGCACCGTACGGGGCGGACCCGTGCGGCGGGACGCGCTTCGGCGGGCGGCTGAGCGGGAAGGAAAAAGACGACGCACCCATCGATTCCGAACGCCGCGGCGAATTGCTCATTGCCGCAAGCGTGTACGACCGCGAGAATCGTAGTGCTTCCCCATTCCAGCCGTCCGCGGCTCAGCAGGGGTGTGTTGTGGTGCGACGCCGCGCCCGGCCGCCCCGGCTTCCGTCGCGTCGACGAAGGGAGGACCGTGACCTTCGGCATCACTCCGCCCCTGACCGCGTCCCAGCCCTCCTCCACCGCGTCGGCCGCCAGGCTGAGCCGGATGCTGGAGCCCTCCGAGTGGGCCTCGGCGGGAATTCCCTTGCTGCGCAGCCCTCGTGAGGTCGTCACCGGCCTCCACGACCGGCATCTGCCCGGCCCGTCCACCGCCGTGGTCGCGGTGCTCGATCCGGAGGAGCGGGTGACGGCCAGCGCGTCCTTCGTGCTGCGTACGGACGCGCCCGACGGCTGGGACTTCCGTAACGCACTGCTGACGCAGCTGCGCCGGGTGGTCCCGCACGATCTGCGGCTGCGCGCACCGGTGCGGACGGCCGTGCTGCTGTACTGCCGCGACGGTGAGCCGCTGTGGACGGAGGCGGACGGCGCGTGGATGTGGGGGCTGCGGGACGCCTGCACCTTGCACGGGCTGCGCTGCGGCGCGTACATCACGCTGACGCGCGACGGCTGGCAGGTGCTCGGGGAAGGCCGCGGCGGGCGCCGGCCGTACACCGGCGCGCGGCCGGAGCGTCCTCAGCTGTCGGACGCGGCCCGCGAGAGGCACAACGGCGGCATGGCCGCGGGCCCGCCGCGGCGTACGGGCGGCGGAGCACCGGAGGCACACCGCCGCACGGCGGCCCGCTGACCGGCACGGAGACGCCCGCGCGCGGCGGTACGGAAACGCCGGCGCGAGCGGTACGGAGTGAGCCCGGCGGCCGTGATGGCCGGACCGGGCCCCTCCGAGCCGGCTCGCTTACGCCGACGCCCCGATGAGGGCGTTGATCCGCTGCGGGTCGCCACAGACGATCAGCAGGGCACCGGCCCGGGCCATGGCGGCGGGCAGCGCCTTGGCGACGGTCTCGTCCGAGCCGCCGTTGACCGCGACGACCACCACGGGGCGGCCGGCGGCGCGCTCGGCGGTGGCGTCCGCGTAGAACACGTCGTCCGCGGCGTCGTGCTGCGCCCAGTAGGACGCCTCGCCGAAGGACAGCTCGTGCGCGGCCCAGGGGTGCCGGTCGCCGGTGGTGAGGACCAGCACCTCACTCGGCGCGCGGCCGGAGTCCAGGAGCAGGTCGACCGCCTCGTCGGCGGCGTCCACGGCGCCGTCGGCCGGCGCGGGGATCAGCTGCAGCTGAGCTTCGGAGGCGGTGCCGGCACCGGCCGCCGCGGACGGCTTGGGAGCCGTGCGCTGTGCGGGCGGGGTGGGAGCCGGTCCGCGGGACGGGCCGGGCTTGCCGGGGCGGGCGCTGGACGCGGGGGCGCCGCGCGGAGGCGCGGGGCGGGGGCCGGGACCAGGTACGGGACGGGGGGTCGACGCGGTGCGGCCGGCGGCCGGAGTTGCGCGGGGACCCGGGACACTCTCGTGAATCTGAGGCTCCTCGGGGATGAGAGGCATGAAGTGATGTCTATCAAACGTAGGTACGGGACATGTCAGCGGGTACCGGATTCACATCCGTACCGCTCAGAAGTCGAAGCCGAGTTGGCCACCGGCCTCCAGAGCGGCTGATTCTGGGGTGAGGCGCACCTTCTTCAGGTGCTGCCAGCGGGGCAGCGCGTCCATGTAGGACCACGACACCCGGTGGTACGGGGTCGGGCCCCACTCCTCCAGGGCCGCGCGGTGCACCGGCGAGGGGTAACCGGCGTTGTCCGCGAAGCCGAAGTGCTCGTGTTCCAGGCCCAGTTCGGCCATCATCGCGTCGCGCCGCACCTTCGCCAACACCGAGGCGGCGGCGACGGCGACACAGGACTGGTCGCCCTTGATGACCGTACGGACCCTCCAAGGGGCACCGAGGTAGTCGTGCTTGCCGTCGAGGATGACCGCGTCGGGCCGGACCGGAAGGGCTTCCAGCGCACGGACGGCGGCCAGCCGGAGAGCGGCGGTCATGCCCAGTTCGTCGATCTCCTCGGGGCCGGCATGGCCGAGGGCGTGACAGGTGACCCAGTCGCTGAGTACGGCGGCGAGTTCGTCGCGGCGCTTGGGGGTCAGCAGCTTGGAGTCGGTGAGTCCGGCGGGCGGGCGGCGCAGTCCGGTCACGGCGGCGCAGACGCTCACCGGGCCGGCCCAGGCTCCGCGCCCGACCTCGTCCACTCCTGCGATGATCTTGGCGCCCGTCGTGGCGCGCAGCGATCGCTCGACGGTGTGAGTAGGGGGCTCGTAGGGCATGGCGCCAGACAGAGTACGCCCCCGCCCACCACCACTTCGCACCGCGGGTACCCCTCGCCCGTTTCCCCCCGCCCAGCCGACGTCATCACGCCCCGGAACAGAGCCCTGAGCACCGTCCGGAAGGTGACGCGCGGATCCTCCGAACCGCGCCCCCTGAGACGTGGTGCTACGCATGCTCCCGACCTTCACCGAGCAACCGAACGCTTCAAGCCCAGCAACGCCCCGAAGGACCCACCACCAAGGCTACGCCCCACACCCCCAGGCAGGCCGAGACGCCCAGCCAACGCCGCACCCGCCACCAGACAACACATCTCAGGCAACGCGCCGCACGCCCCCGGCCACGCGCCTCCCAGCCGGCCGGCTCAAGCGACGCCGCGCGCCTCCCGGCGGCCGGCCCGAGCGACGCCGCACGCCTCCCGGCGGCAGGCCCTCAGGCCACGCCGCTCGGTGTCCAGGGCGGGAGGTCCTCCGTGCCGGCCAGCCACTCCTCCGGGGGCGCGCCCTCCGGGCCCGCCGCGACGATGGCGCCGACGATCGCGCACGTGGTGTCCACGTCACCACCCGCCCGGACGGTGGTCCAGAACGCCTGCTCGTAGTTGCCCAGGTTGCGGGCGGCGGCCCACAGCGTGAACGGCACGGTGTCGTGGGCGGTGGTCCGCCGGCCGCAGCCGAGCACCGCGGCGACCGTGCTCGCGTCGGCGTAGTCGAGCATGTCGCGGGCACGGCGCAGCCCCGCCTGGACCGCGCTGCGCGGGATGAGCTCCATGACGCCGTCCAGCAGCGCCTCCGGGCCGGTGGTGCGGTCCGGCGCGGCGACGAGCGCGGCGGCGGCCGCGACCGCCATCGCCCCGACGACCGCCTCGCGGTGCTGGTGCGTGACGTACGCGGAGATCTCCGCCTGGTGCGTGGCCTGCTCGGGATCGTCGGCGTACCAGGCACCCAACGGGGCGATGCGCATGGCGGCACCGTTGCCCCATGAGCCCTGCCCCTTGAAGAGCGCCGAGGCCAGCTCGCGCCAGTCCCGCCCCTCCCGCACCTGACGGAGCAGGCGGTCCACGGCGGGACCGTAGGCACGGTCGACGTCGTGGTGCTCCGCGAAGGAGCGGGCGAGCGCGTCCTGGTCGATGCGGCCGTGCTCGGTCAGTACGGCCAGCACGGAAGCGGCCATCTCGGTGTCGTCGGTCCACCGCCAGGGCGCCGACGGCAGGGCGCGGCTCTTGAGCGCGGGGTAGTTGGCGGGCACGAAGAACTGGGATCCCAGGGCATCGCCCACGGCGAGCCCCCGCAGGCTCTCCAGGGCCCGCGCGAAGCGCTGTGCGTCACTGTCACGGTGATCGGCGGTCATCGGGTGAACTCTAACCGGTGACCCCGTAGGACTGCGGTGTACACCAGCTCTCGAACGGCCGGTCAAGGCGGTACCGCCCGTCCGGACCGAGCAGCAGAGTGCGGTGATCGGCGTTGTGGGGATTGGACAGTGATTCGAATTCGGCGACGGTCCAGTGGAACCACCTCATACAGAACAACCGCATGGTCAGTCCGTGCGTGACGATCAGAACGTTCGGCGGATGGTCGGGTGCCTCGAAGCTGCGCCACAGGCTCTCCAGGAACGCGCCCACCCGGTCGTAGACGTCCGCACCCGACTCGCCCTGGGCGAAGCGGTAGAAGAAGTGGCCGTAGGCGTCGCGGTACGCCTTCTGGAGCCGTACGTCGTCCCGGTCCTGCCAGTTCCCCCAGTCCTGCTCGCGCAGCCGCGGCTCCTCGCGCACCCGGACCCGCTCCTTGTCCAGGCCGAGCGCCTGGAACGTCTGGTGCGTGCGGCGGTACGGAGAGACGTACGCGGATATTCGCTCGTCGCCGAACATCGTCCGCAGCTGCGCACCGGCCTCCTCGGCCTGCTTGACGCCGCGCTCCGTCAGACTCAGGGCGTGATCCGGCTCCCGCTCGTACACCGTGTCATCGATATTTCCGTCGGACTCTCCATGCCTGATGAGGACGATGCGTCGGGGGCGTGCCATACCGCCAGCCTAAGACGAGGCGCCGCCCCATGCCCGAGGCGCTCCCGGACGCCGGACCCGAAGACCTGGGTGAACACTGGTGACCTCCCCCGCGACCGCACCGGCGGCCGTACGAATCGAAACGCAACGGTTGTTGCGTTACGTTGACGATGATGACATGATCCATCACCTAACGCAACTGGAGTAGTCTTTGCCTGTGGACAACGAGCAGACGCCGCAGACCAGGGGCGGAGCCGGCGCCGCGCGCCCGGGCACCCGCCGGCCCGGCGGCCGTACCGCACGCACGCGGGCGGCCGTCCGCGACGCCGTACTGGCCGGACTCACCGAGCACGGCTACTCCGGCCTGACCGTCGAGTACGTCGCCGAGCACTCCGGCGTGCACAAAACGACGCTCTACCGCCGCTGGGGCGGGGTCGACGGACTGGTCGCCGACACGCTCGAGCTGGCCGGCGAGGACAGCTGGACCCCGCCCGACACCGGTTCGCTCGACGGCGACCTGCGCGCGCTCGCGCTGGAGGTCGTGCACTCCTTCGCCGACCCGGCGGCCGCCGCGCCCAGCTCGGCGGTGATCGCCGCCGCCTTCCAGTCCGAGCCGGCCGCGCAGGCGCTGCGCGCGTACTACGCCGAACGGTTCACGCGCTGCGAGGCGATCGTGGACCGCGCCGTCGCGCGCGGCGAGCTGCCGGGCCCGCGGTCGGCCGTCGACGGCGGAGCACTGGTACGCGCGGTGGCGGCCCCGCTGTTCTTCCGCCTGTTCATCACCCGCGAGGGCCTGGACGAGCCGGCCGCCGACCAGGCCGTCGCCGTCACCCTTGCGGCGGCACACGCAGGAACGTTCACGACGGACGACTGAGCGCGGGCGAGGTCACGGCGCGACACCGTTACGCCGTTACGCCGTCACACCGTCCAAGAAGGCTCCAGATCGACCACGTCCCCCGTGATCCCCACGATGTCCGCGGCCGTCTGGGCCCGCAGGGCCAGGCGTTCGAGGCGTTCGGGGCGGTACTTGCCGCGTTCGGCCGCCGACTGCCACATCGAGAGGACCAGGAACTCCTCCCCCGGGGCGCGCCCCAACAGGCCGCGCAGCATCCCGGGGGAGCCCGCCATCGCGGGGTTCCAGACTTTCTCCTGCATCAGCTTGTAGTGGTCGACCCGGTCCGGCCTGACCTGGCAGTACGCCAGCCGCAGCACGTCGGCGTCCGCGAAGACGGGACGGAAGCCGACCTTCACGTCCAGCTCGTGTTCGAAGAGGCGGGTCTGGCCGTTCTTGTACGTGCCGATCTGCGCGGCGGCCAGGCGGTCGTGCGATCTCGCCATGAACGAGTCGTAGAACGCCCTGCTCTCCCAGAAGGCCACGAGGTGCGCGACGCCGGGGCGAGTACGGCTCCAGCCGCCGCCCTGCCCTCGGAAGCCCGGCTCTCCGGGCAGCCCCGCCCATTTGCGCTGCCCCCGTTCGAACCCCCGACGGTCCACAACAGTGCAGCGAATCCACTTGACCAGCACCGCGCCATCGTACGGCCCCTGGCGTCTCTCGTGTCACTGCGCGTCACAGTACGCACACTTCAACTCATGCGCCGTACATGGCGGATGAGGGCGGGCGCACCCTGCTTGTCACACCCTCGTGGCAGCATGGGTGATTCACGGGAAGCAGCAGCATGGGCAAGTCCTGGGAAGCAGCCGGTGGTTGGCCGCCGGACCGGTCTCCACCGGAACACCGGCGGCAGGCGGACGGCCCAGCCACGGTGCTCCGGGGCGGAAGAAGGGAAGTCTGGTGAGCAGTCTCAACAAGGGGATCGACAAGGCCGAGGTCACGCTGAAATGGGACCCGAGCCCCCAGGGCGAGCCCGCCAACGACCTCGACATCATCGCCGCGACGTACACCACGGACGCGCTGTACGGCGAGCCCGCGTACCTCGTGCACTTCGACAGCCGCTCCCCCGACGGCACGATCACCCTGAACCGGGACAGCAGGACGGGCCAGGGGTTCGGCGTCGACGAGGCGATGACGCTGGAATTCTCGCGACTGGCGGAGAGGTACGGCCGGGTGGTGGTGGGCGTCGCCATCCAGCAGCGGGGCGGGCACCGGACCTTCGGCGACATACCGCACACCCTCGTGCGCGTCCTGGAGGGCTACGAAGTGCTGGCGGAGGACGACTTCGGCCGTTGTCCCGGCGCCACGGCCGCGGTGGTCGCGGAGTTCGTCCGGGACGGTGACGGGGAATGGCAGCTCGTCGGCGGGGTGCGCGGGTACGACGCCGACCCCGATGACTTCGCCTCGTCGATGGGGAACAGGCCCGGCACCGCCGGACGGTGACCGGGCCCGGCCGGCCAAGCCGCGTCACGCGCCTGTTCACCACGCGGCGCCCCACGCCCGCCCCGCCACGGCCGAGAGGGCGCCGACCGATGGTCGGCGCCCTCGCTCAGGTGCGGCTCAGCGCCCTCCGGAGCGGACGCTCAGCGGCCGCGTCCGGTGCGCTGTCGCTCGCGTCAGCTGCAGCCGCTCGTGGAGCCGCAGCCCTCGCAGAGGTAGCAGCTGCCGGCGCGCTGCATCTTCGTGCCGCAGGAGAAGCACAGCGGGGCGTCGGCGTTGATGCCCAGCTGCATCTCGACCAGCTCCGCGTTGGTGTGCGCCTGCTTCGGGGCCGGTGCCGCGGTCTCCTCGACGACTTCCTGGGTGGAGGTCGGCGCGGAGTGCTGGGTCGCCGGGGTCAGCGGGGCGGACTGGGCCAGGCCCTGGATGTCCACCTCTTCCTCGGCCGGCTCGTACGAACCGGTCTCCAGGTGGCGCTGGCGCTCCTCGACGGAGTGGATGCCGAGCGCCGAGCGGGTCTCGAAGGGCAGGAAGTCCAGCGCCAGGCGGCGGAAGATGTAGTCGACGATCGACTGCGCCATCCGCACGTCCGGGTCGTCCGTCATGCCGGCCGGCTCGAAGCGCATGTTGGTGAACTTCGAGACGTAGGTCTCCAGCGGCACGCCGTACTGGAGGCCGACCGAGACCGCGATGGAGAAGGCGTCCATCATGCCCGCGAGGGTCGAGCCCTGCTTGGACATCTTCAGGAAGACCTCACCCAGGCCGTCGTCCGGGTAGGAGTTGGCCGTCATGTAACCCTCGGCGCCGCCGACGGTGAAGGAGGTGGTGATGCCGGGACGGCCCTTCGGGAGACGCTTGCGGACCGGGCGGTACTCGACGACCTTCTTCTCGGCGACCGGCTCGGCCTTCTTCTCCTCCTCCTTCTTCTTGGCGGAGAGCGGCTGGCCGACCTTGCAGTTGTCGCGGTAGATCGCGAGCGCCTTCAGGCCGAGCTTCCAGCCCTGGAAGTAGACGTCCTCGATCTCCTCGACCGTGGCGGTCTCCGGGACGTTGACCGTCTTGGAGATCGCGCCGGAGAGGAACGGCTGAGCGGCGGCCATCATGCGGACGTGGCCCATCGGGGAGATGGAGCGCTCGCCCATGGCGCAGTCGAAGACCTCGTAGTGCTCGGGCTTCAGGGCCGGGGCGTCGATCACGTTGCCGTGGTCGGCGATGTGGGCGACGATCGCCTCGACCTGCTCGGGCTGGTAGCCCAGGCGCTTCAGCGCCTTCGGGACCGTGTTGTTCACGATCTGCATCGAGCCGCCGCCGACGAGCTTCTTGAACTTGACCAGGGCCAGGTCCGGCTCGACGCCCGTGGTGTCGCAGTCCATCATCAGGCCGATGGTGCCGGTGGGGGCCAGCACGGAGGCCTGCGCGTTGCGGAAGCCGTTCTTCTCACCGAGGCGGACGACGTCCTGCCACGCCTCGGTGGCCGCGGCCCACACCGGGGTGTCCAGGTCGTCCATGCGCGTGGCGGCACCGTTGGCGTCCGCGTGCTGCTTCATGACGCGCTTGTGGGCGTCGGCGTTGCGGGCGTAACCGTCGTACGGGCCGACGACCGAGGCCAGCTCGGCGGAGCGCTTGTACGAGGTACCGGTCATCAGGGAGGTGATGGCGCCGGCGAGCGCGCGGCCGCCGTCGGAGTCGTACGCGTGGCCGGTGGCCATGAGCAGGGCGCCCAGGTTGGCGTAACCGATGCCCAGCTGGCGGAAGGCGCGGGTGGTCTCGCCGATCTTCTCGGTCGGGAAGTCGGCGAAGCAGATGGAGATGTCCATCGCCGTGATGACCAGCTCGACGACCTTGGCGAAGCGCTCCGCGTCGAACGACTGGTTGCCCTTGTCGTCGTCGCGCAGGAACTTCATGAGGTTGAGCGAGGCGAGGTTGCACGAGGAGTTGTCCAGGTGCATGTACTCGCTGCACGGGTTCGAGGCGGTGATCCGGCCCGACTCCGGCGAGGTGTGCCAGTGGTTGATGGTGTCGTCGTACTGGATACCGGGGTCGGCGCACGCCCAGGCGGCCTCGGCCATCTTGCGGAACAGGCCCTTGGCGTCGACCTCCTCGATGACCTCGTTGTCCATCCGGCCGCGCAGGCCGAACTTCGAGCCGGACTCCACGGCCTTCATGAACTCGTCGTTCACGCGGACCGAGTTGTTGGCGTTCTGGTACTGGACGGACGCGATGTCGTCGCCGCCCAGGTCCATGTCGAAGCCCGCGTCGCGCAGCGCGCGGATCTTCTCCTCCTCGGAGACCTTGGTCTCGATGAACGCCTCGACGTCCGGGTGGTCCACGTCCAGGACGACCATCTTGGCGGCGCGGCGGGTGGCGCCGCCCGACTTGATGGTGCCGGCGGACGCGTCGGCGCCGCGCATGAAGGAGACCGGGCCCGAGGCGTTGCCGCCGGAGGAGAGCAGCTCCTTGGAGGAGCGGATGCGGGAGAGGTTCAGGCCGGCGCCGGAGCCGCCCTTGAAGATCATCCCCTCTTCCTTGTACCAGTCCAGGATCGACTCCATGGAGTCGTCGACGGAGAGGATGAAGCAGGCGCTGACCTGCTGCGGCTGCTTGGTGCCGACGTTGAACCAGACCGGCGAGTTGAAGCTGAAGACCTGGTGGAGCAGCGCGTACGCCAGCTCGTGTTCAAAGATCTCCGCGTCGGCCGGGGAGGCGAAGTAACCGTTCTCCTCACCGGACTTCCGGTACGTCTTCACCACGCGGTCGATGAGCTGCTTGAGGCTCTTCTCCCGCTCCGGGCTGCCGACCGCGCCACGGAAGTACTTGCTTGTGACGATGTTGACCGCGTTCACCGACCAGAAGTCGGGGAACTCGACGCCACGCTGCTCGAAATTGACCGAGCCGTCGCGCCAATTGGTCATGACGACGTCTCGGCTCGCCCACGCCACCTCGTCGTACGGATGCACGCCGGGGGTGGTGTGAATGCGCTCGATACGCAGACCCTTGCTCGCCTTGCTGCCCTTTCGGGAGCCTCGCGCCGGGCCGCTCGTCGTCTCTGTCATGCCGCCTCCCTGTACGGGCGTAAACGCCCTGATGTGCACACTTCTTCCCGTGGCACGGTGTATGTCTTGCTGCGCCGGGGCTCCTGCTCAGCTCCGGCGAGGTCCGGGTCGCGCGCCGAGCTCAGTCGGCGGCGGGGGCGGGCACGGGGACCGCCGAATTCTCGGCCTCCCCGCAGTTCCCGCAGTGGTGCGAGGGCGGCCGCTGCTCACGCAGCTCCGCGATGGCCGCCTCAAAATCTTCGAGCGAGTCGAACGCCCGGTACACGCTCGCGAAGCGCAGGTACGCCACGAGGTCCAGCTCCTGGAGCGGGCCCAGTATGGCGAGCCCGACATCGTGGGTGGACAGCTCTGCGCTGCCGGTCGCGCGGACCGCCTCCTCGACGCGCTGGCCGAGCTTGGCGAGCGCGTCCTCGGTGACCGGCCGGCCCTGGCACGCCTTGCGCACGCCGGCGATGACCTTGTCGCGGCTGAAGGGCTCGGTGACCCCGCTCCGCTTGATCACCGTGAGTGACGCCGTCTCGATCGTCGTGAACCGCCGGGAGCAGTCGGGGCACTGCCGGCGGCGACGGATCGACGTGCCGTCGTCGGTGGTGCGGCTGTCCACGACCCGGCTGTCGGGGTGCCTGCAGAAGGGGCAGTGCATGGCTTGCCCTCCTCACCCTCGAAAACGGACGTACGCCACCCAATTCGGCGTACGGCTGATAGCCCGGACAGGGCCCGAACGGGGGCCTCCGGAGCGACCACAAGCATAGGCGATCCACGGGCCGAAGAAGACCATGGACCACAACGTCTGGTGGCTGTCGCCCATCCAAGCACTACATGTGGTGCCGGGCGAGAAAATGCACACAACCGCGTGTCGCGGCGGCGCAGCAGCCACGAGGGTACGTGAGACCCCCCGGTGACCGCTGCGGAGGGGCGGCAATGACAGACTTGGGCAGGTCACGGCGGCCAGGCCGTGATCGTCGCGGAACCGCGGAGGAGCGGGGACCCGCCGCCGGGGATTCCCGGCGGGAACGGTACCGTAATGCCCGTTATCGCCTTTCGGCCGCCCGTCGGCCATACACCCGATTCCCTGATCAGGTCAGCTAATCCACGGATTTTCACTCGAACGTGTGTTTGGCGCAACCTTTCGAAAGCAACTACCGTTGGCTAACTAGGGAGAACATTCCGAGAGGGGCCGACGTGACCACCACCGCAGACAGCGCGATCATCGCCGCACAAAGCCACTCCCAGGGCCGCTTCGAGCCGGCGCAGAAACCGCCGGTGGACGACGCCACGGTGAGCCCGGAGGGCCAGAAGCCGGCACGCTCGCTGCCGGGGCGGCCTCCAGGAATCCGTGCGGACAGCTCGGGCCTCACCGACCGGCAGCGGCGGGTCATCGAGGTCATCCGGGACTCCGTCCAACGGCGCGGGTATCCGCCGTCCATGCGCGAGATCGGCCAGGCGGTGGGCCTGTCGAGCACGTCGTCGGTGGCACATCAGCTGATGGCCCTGGAGCGCAAGGGCTTCCTGCGCCGCGACCCGCACCGCCCGCGGGCGTACGAGGTCCGCGGCTCGGACCAGCCCGCCTCGGCCCCGGCGGACACCACGGGCAAGCCCGCGGCGTCGTACGTCCCGCTGGTGGGCCGGATCGCCGCCGGTGGCCCGATCCTCGCGGAGGAGTCCGTCGAGGACGTCTTCCCGCTCCCCCGGCAGCTGGTGGGCGACGGCGAGCTGTTCGTGCTGAAGGTCGTCGGTGACTCCATGGTCGAGGCCGCGATCTGCGACGGCGACTGGGTCACGGTCCGCCGCCAGCCGGTCGCGGAGAACGGCGACATCGTCGCCGCGATGCTCGACGGCGAGGCCACGGTGAAGCGTTTCAAGCGCGAGGACGGCCATGTGTGGCTGCTGCCGCACAACGCCGCGTACCAGCCCATCCCCGGCGACGAGGCGACCATTCTCGGCAAGGTCGTGGCGGTGCTCCGCCGAGTGTGAGTACGCACGTGGCCGCACCGCAGCCGCCCTCGCGGGGCAGGCTGCGATCGGCGTGACGGGCCCCGGACATCGACTGGTGTCCGGGGCCCGCGCATGTCCCCCTGCGGGGCCCGCGTACGTCTCGCCCGGAGCCCGCGTACGTCCGTCTGCGGGCTCCCGGAGGGCTAGGAGGCGTCCGCCTCCGCGGTCTGCTCCGCGGCCTCTTCCGTGGCCGCTTGCGGGGTCTGTTCCGGCGCCTGTTCCGCCGCCTGTGCCGCCGCGTCGATCGCCGCCAGGGAGCGGCGGACCTGGTTGCGGTCGGTGGTGTACCAGAAGCCGGGCATCGAGGCGCGCAGGAACGAGCCGTACCGCGCCCGCTCGACCCGGGGGTCCAGGCAGGCGACCACGCCGCGGTCCCCGGAGGCGCGGATCAGGCGGCCGGCGCCCTGGGCCATCAGCAGCGCCGCGTGCGTCGCCGCGACCGCCATGAAGCCATTCCCGCCGGCCTCCTCCACGGCCTTCTGGCGGGCGCTCATCAGCGGATCGTCGGGGCGCGGGAACGGCACCCGGTCCATGACCACCAGCTGGCAGCTCGCCCCCGGCACGTCCACGCCCTGCCACAGCGACAGCGTCCCGAACAGGCACGTACGGGGATCCGCCGCGAACGCCCGGATCAGCTCGCCGAGCGTCTCCTCGCCCTGCAGCAGGATCGGCACGTCCAGGCGGCCGCGCAGCGCCTCGGCGGCCGCCTGCGCGGCCCGCATCGAGGAGAACAGCCCGAGCGTGCGCCCGCCGGCCGCCTCCACCAGCTCCGCCAGCTCGTCCAGCATGTCCGTACGGGTGCCCTCGCGCCCCGGCTGGTTCAGATGCTTGGCGACGTACAGAATGCCCTGCTTCGCGTAATCGAACGGCGAGCCGACGTCCAGGCCCTTCCACGGGGGCACGTCCTCGCCCTGCGTGCCTTCGGGGGCCAGTCCCAGCGAGGCCGCCACGCCGTTGAAGTCGCCGCCGAGCTTGAGGGTCGCCGAGGTCAGCACGACCGAGCGGTCGTCGAAGAGCTTCTCGCGCAGCAGCCCCGACACCGACAGCGGGGCGACACGGAGCGAGGCGCCGAAGCGGTCGTGCCGCTCGTACCAGACCACGTCGTACTCGGAGCCGTTCGCGATCCGCTCGGCGACCGCGTGCACGTTCTCCACGGAGGCCAGCGCCTGCTTGCGTACGGCGTCCTCGTCCTGGACGGACTTGTCGCGGGTCGAGCCGAGCGCGGAGATCACCGTACGGGCGGCGTCACGCAGCGCCATCAGGCAGTACCCCAGGTCCTCCGGGATCTCCTCCAGGCGGCCCGGCAGCGCCAGCTCCATCAGCCGCTCGAACGTCTCGGAGGCGGTCTGCAGCTGGTCGGCGGCCTTCTCGTTCACGAGCTTGGCGGCGCGCCGCACCGCGCGGTTGACCTGGCCCGGAGTGAGCTCCCCCGTGGCCACGCCGGTGACCCGGGAGACCAGCTCGTGGGCCTCGTCGATGATCAGTACTTCGTGCTGCGGCAGGACCGGCGCGCCCTCGATGGCGTCGATCGCGAGCAGCGCGTGGTTCGTGACGACGACGTCGGCGAGCTTGGCCCGCTCCCGGGCGGCTTCCGCGAAGCACTCCGCGCCGTACGCGCACTTCGATGCGCCCAGGCACTCCCGGGAGGTCACCGAGACCTGGCCCCACGCCCGGTCGGAGACGCCCGGCGTCAGCGCGTCCCGGTCGCCGGTCTCCGTCTCGTCCGCCCAGTCCCGGAGCCGCAGCAGGTCCTTGCCGAGCTTGCTCGTCGGCGTCGCCTGCTCGAAGGGGTCGAACAGGCCCTCCTCCTCTTCCTGCGGCACGCCCTCGTGGAGGCGGTGCAGACAGAGATAGTTCGACCGGCCCTTGAGCATGGCGAACTGCGGCCGGCGGCGGAGCAGCGGATGCAGCGACTCGACCGTACGCGGCAGGTCGCGCTCGACCAGCTGGCGCTGGAGCGCCAGAGTGGCCGTCGCGATCACCACCCGCTCGCCGTGCGCCAGCGCCGGGACCAGATAGCCGAGGGACTTTCCGGTGCCGGTGCCGGCCTGGGCGAGCAGGTGGGTGCCGTCGTCGACGGCCTCGGCGACCGCCTCGGCCATGGCGACCTGGCCGGGGCGCTCGGTGCCGCCGACGGCGGTGACGGCGGCATGGAGCAGTTCGGGGAGGGAGGGCTTCGTCATAGCGTTGCCACCCTACGCGGGCCCACTGACACTCCACCGCGTCCAGGCCGGTCCGTGGCCGGTCGCACGGGCGCGTCAGGGGGCGTGCAGCGGATTCGGGATCATGCCGTGCACGGCGGCGTGCGGGCGGTGCGGACGATCACGGTAACCGTCCATGTGGAGACGGTTGCGGTTGAGGCAGAGCCGCTCGATCTGCGGGGTGAGCAGGTCGAACATCGTGTGCCGCTCCTTGAGGTGCGGGAAGCGCTCGTGGTGGCGCAGGATCTCGGCCCGTACGAGTGACCAGAAGTCACCTTCGGGTACGCCGAGTTGCTCCTCGCACAACGGCGCCAGGTAGCGGAACACGCCGACGAACAGCCCGGAATGGATGAACTGGGTCAGGAACCCGGGCGGTTCGGTGAGCAGGGTCTCGCGTACGTCCTCGGGCATGGCGGCCAGTTCGGGCAGCGGGCCGTCCGTGGTGTTCACATCGTCCACGAAGTCCTTGACCGCGAGGCGGGTGGGCACGTCGTGCGCGTCGAAGCAGACGATGGCGTTCTCGCCGTGCGGGGAGAAGACGGTGCCGTACTGGTAGAGGAAGTGCAGCAGCGGCGGCAGCAGGGCGGCGAAGAGGTGGCGCAGCCAGGTGCGCGGCGCGAGCCCGGAGCGGTGCACCAGCTCGGCGGTCAGCGCGCGGCCGTGCGGGTCGGTCTGCAGGAGCGAGGCGAGAGTGCGGGCGCGCTCCCCGGGATCGAGCAACGGGGCGACCGGCTCGCGCCAGATGCAGCCGAGCAGTTCCTTGTACTGGTACGGGACGCCGGGGAGGCGGTCGTACAGAGGGTGTTCGACGGTGACGGACGCGGTCTCGCCGAGGAGGATCACGCGGGTCTCGTCGCGGAGATACGGGTCGGCGTCGCGCAGGCCCTGGACCCAGGCGGTGACGGCGGGGGCTGCGAGGGTGCGCTCGGTGGGCAGGCCGCGCCAGACGAGCGTGTTCAGCACGGACAGGGGGAGCTTGACCGTGCGGGCGTGCGGGCGGCTGGTGTTGAGAAAGGTGCGGATCGACTGCTGCGGCAGCCGGAGGTCGTTGTCAGTGGTGAGTGGGACGATGAATTTGCCGGCGATTTGGGGGGCGTAGAGCGGGGCGATGGTCTCGTCCCACTGCCAGGGGTGGACGGGGAGATAGAGGTAGTCGTCGGGGTCGAGGCCCTGGTCGGCGAGGGTGCGGGCGAAGGCGTTGCGGAGATCGGGGGTGAGTTCTTCGGAGTAGAGACGGTCGGGGGTGGCCAGCGGGCCGGTGCCGCGGTAGCGCGCGAGGTCGCGGTGGGCGGCGATCCAGGGCAGCCGGCAGGGGGTGCGGACTTCGGGGGCCCAGCGCTCGGCGTCGGCGGCGGAGAAGCCGAGCCGTCCCTTGTTGGCGACCAGCCAGGGGTGGCCGGTCTGGTGGCCTTCGAGGGCCGCGTAGTCGAGGTCGGCCAGCTCGGCGGCGGTGAGGGCGGTGGCGTCCAGCCGGGTGTCGGCGGCGAGCGTGGCGGTCAGCTCGCGGATGAGGTGGCCGGTGGTGTCACCGCTCAGGCCCAGGGCGGTGTCGTGGGCGTGGAAGAGGAAGTGCAGGGGGTCGCCGGTGGGCGTGACGGAGTCCGGGTCGACGCGCCAGTGCCCGTATGCGCCGCGGCGGGCGTGGAAGCGGTACGTGACCTCGGGGGTGAGGCGAAGGCGGTAGCGCTGGCTGCCGCAGGGGGCGGTGCCGTCCGGCTCGGGGGCGATGACCTCCTCGTACGCCAGCTCCGCGAGCGTCTTGGCGAGGAGGCGGCGGGCGGCGCGCCGCCAGGCCGCGTCGGCGGGGGCGCTGGGGGACGCGGAGCCCGTCGGGCCGGTCGGATCGGCAGCGTCGGCCGGGCCGCTCGGGCCGGTCGGATCGGCAGCGTCGGCCGGGCCGCTCGGGCCGGTCGGAACGGTGGCGTCGGCCGGGCCGCTCGGGGCGGCGGCGCCGGTCGGTTCTGTACGGCCGGTGGTATGGGCGGGCTGGGCGGAAGGTGACAAGGCTGGCTCCTCGGTGCTCGGGGTGAGCGGCATAAGGGAATTCGCAGCGGATTGTTGAGGGAGGGAGGGGTTACGGGGAGGGCGTGAGCGGGGTGGGCCGGGGTCCGGGGCCGGTGGCGGATCACAGGACGGTGCGCAGGGCGCGGTCGCGGATCATCAGGGCGGCGCGCTTGTCGGGCAGCTCGGTCTCCGCGGCGAAGCGGAAGCCGGCGCTGAGGAAGGCGGCGATGGAGGGGGTGTTGCGCAGGTCGGGCTCGGCGACGACCCGGCCGCACTGCGGGCGGTGGTCCAGGACGAGGTCGGCGGTGGCCCGCAGCAGGGTGCTGCCCAGGCCGCGGCCGCGGTCGGCGACGCCGCCGATGAGCAGGTGCACACCGGTGTCGTGCGGGCGGGCCGGGTAGTAGCGGGCGAGCGGGTCGAGATCGGCGCGGTAGATCTCCCAGTAGCTCATGGGGACGCCGGCCAGCACGCCCAGGCAGGGCACACTGCGGCCGTCGCCGTCGAGCTGGGTCCGCAGGTGCGCTTCGGTGGTCCCGGGCGGCCCGGCCAGCTCCCAGAACGCGGCCACGGCCGGGTCGTTCATCCAGCCGGCGATCAGCGCGAGGTCGCGCTCCGGCCGGACGGGTACGAGCTGGAAGGGCCCGGCCGGGGTCTCGGCGGGGCCCCATCCGGCGAGCGCGTCGAGGAGCGGGCCGGCCGCCGGGTCGCCGGGGCGCAGCTGCGGAACGGTGTCCTCGGCCCCGAGGACGGTCAGCTCGGGCGGCAGCCGGAGGTCGACCGTGTCACGCAGAGCGTCACAGGGGGCGAGGACGCTCCCGGCGGAGGCGGCGGCCGGGTCCGGAGCGGGGGCCGGGGCCGTGTCCGGGGCGGGGGCCAGGGAGGCCGGGGGTTCGGTGGGGGGCACGGCGGGGTGCTCCTCTCGTGGGCTCACGGGGGCACGGGTCGGTGGCCTCATGGCTCACGGGTTCAGGGGGTTGGGGAGGGTGACGTAGACGGACTGGGTGTCGACCGGCCCGACGAGCTCGTCCAGGCCGTGCAGCCGCGTGAGCAGGTTGGCCTTGCACCGCAGGGTCCGGGCGGCGAGGAGGCGTTCGGGGAGCGGCGAGCGGTGCGCCGCCGGCTCGGCGGCGGCCCCGGTCAGGAACCGTCGGAAGGCCGCGAGGAGTACGCCCTCGTCCGCGAGCCCCTGCGCGCCGAACGCGCCGATCAGCCCGAGGACGTTGTTGATGCCGAGGTAGTAGGCGAAGCGCTCGTCGGTGACGTCGTCGGGCACGAAGGTGTCGCTCTCGACGCCGATGCCGGGCAGCCGCCGGTCCAGCTCGGCGCGCCGGGACTCGCGGAAGTAGTAGCCCTGGTTGTCGCGGTACCGGCCGCCGCTCGGCCAGCCGTCCGCGTCGAGCAGGACGAGGGTGTTCTGCTGGTGGGCCTCCAGCGCGACGCCCGCGGTGCCGTCGAGCCACAGGACGGGCCGTACGACGGCGTGGAGGTACCGCAGGAACCACTCGGCGGCGACCGCTCCGGCGGGCCGGCCGGTGCGCGCGGTCAGCGTGCCGATGAGGTCGGCGAGGCGGGAACGCAGGCCCTCGTGGCCCGGCCACGGCCGCGGCGAGGTGAGGCCGGCGACGCACACGGCGTCGTCGTCCGGCCCGAAGGGGTTGTGCCGGAAGACGACGTCGAGGCCGCGGACCGGCTCGCCGTCGGTGCCCGTCACGGCAAGCCAGGCCGGGTCGCGGACGATGTCGAAGCCCGGGTGGGCCGCGCGCCACTGTGCGGCGAGGCCGCTGCGGAGGAGGCGGTGGACCTCGACGCCGCGCTGCAGCTCCTTGCGGAGGTTCTCCCGGCGCGAGTTGGTGATCCGAAGCCCGAGGGAGAGCTTGAGCATGGCGTCCGCGCCGGGGCAGTGGACGGTCCGCACGGAGGAGGTGGGGTGCCAGTGCGGGCCGTGCGGGCCGAGGTCGTGCAGCAGGCCGGCGTCCAGGAGCGCGGCGACGTCGGGGCGGTGCCGTACCTCGCGGGCCTGCCACGGGTGCAGCGGCAACGGGACGGTGTCGCCGGGCAGTTCGAGGCCGTCACCGGTGAGATCGGCGGCGAGCCGGCCGGGCGGCACGGCACGGCCGCGCGCGGTCCAGGCCGAGTCCGCGGCCAGTACGGAGCGGTGCACGGCCAGCCAGTGCAGCGGGAAGGAGCCGCGCAGCTCCGGGGAGTACGCGCGCAGGTCCCCCTCGGAGAGGCCCTCGCGGCTCTTCGGTGTGGGGTGCAGCGGGTGCCCCAGGATCAGCGACTGCTCGCCTTCGAGGAAGCGGTCGGCGTGCGAGCCGGCGGGACGGGTCCGCCGGTCGGCGAGGATGGCGGCGGTGCAGCGTACGGAGTCGGCCACGCGGCCGATCAGCTCGGCGGCGCCCTCGGGGGATCCTCCGGGGGATCCTTCGGCGGCTCCCTCTGCAGTCCCCTCCGTGGCCCCCTCCGCGGGTCCCTCCGTGGCCTCCTCGATGAACGCGCCGGGCCGCTCAGCAGCGTCGGACCCGCCGAAGGCCGCCTCGCGGTGCAGCAGGGCGGCCAACGTGACGGCGTCCACAGTCGGCGCGCCTTCCGGCGCCTCCTCCAGTACGGGCGGGCCGAAGCGGTGGCAGCCGGTCGCCGACCAGTAGCGGACGGGGATGCGCAGGGTGGTGCCGGTGGCGTCCAGCGGGAGCCGGAGGTGGGCGCCGGGCGGGCGCGGCGTACCGCTCTCCCGGACCCAGCAGCGCAGCAGGTTCTCGACACCCGCCGCGTCCGCGGCCGCCGCCGGATCGGGGTGCTCCAGCGGGTCGGGGCACTTCGACGGATCGGGGTCCGTGTCCCGCTCCGTACCGACCGGTTGCCGCATGTCCCGCATGGCTGCCCCGACGCCGAAGGCGATCCCGACGGCCGCCCGGGAACTGAGCATCCCCGGCTCGCACACATGGCCGATGCGGCGCGCCTGCCGCGGGACGCTGGGCTCGTCGGACAACTCGGACGACTCGGACGACTCGAACGGCCCGGACGGCTTTGTCGACTCCGACGATGCAGACGGCTCACACGGCTCAGACGGCTCTGGCGGCTCCGACGCTTCGGACGCCGACGCGTCCGCCGCCACGGGCTCACCGGTACCGGAACGCACCTCCGGCGGCAGGCCGGCGTCGGCCACCTCACGGCGGCCGCCACTCGCACCGCCCTCCGGCGGCACCGCCGGCGCCCCGTCCTCCCGGGAGCCGCCCCCGCCGGGCATCTCCGTCGGCGACGGGCTCGCGCACGGTCCGTCGGCCGGGGGCTCCGCCGCGGGTGAGGCGTCCGGGGCGGGGCCGGCCGGGCCGTTCGTCGCAGGGCCAAGGCGTTCGGTCATGGGGTGGTGCCTCGCATGGTGGGGAGGGGCGAACCCGTCGGTCCGGGGGTGGCGCTGACCGCCGCCGCGATGGCGTCGGCGAGGCGGTCGAGTACGGCGTCGGCCTGTTCGTCGGTGAGGGTGAGCGGCGGGAGCAGGCGTACGACGGCGGAGCCGCGGCCGCCGAGCTCCACGATCAGGCCGCGGTCCAGGCACTGCTGCTGGACCTCGGCGGCCAGCAGGGAGGCGGGCGGCGGAGCGCCGTCCGGCCCCACGGGTCCTTCGGGGTCGACCAGTTCGACGCCGAGCATCAGGCCGCGGCCGCGGACGTCGCCGACGCAGTCGTGCTGCCCGGCCAGGCCGCGCAACCGGGCGAGCATGCGCGCGCCCAGCTCGGCGGCGTGGGCGGCGAGGCCGTTCTCGCGTACGTACGCGAGCGTCGCGGCGCCCGCCGCCATCGCGAGCTGGTTGCCGCGGAAGGTGCCGGCGTGCGCGCCGGGGCGCCAGGTGTCCAGCTCCTCGCGGTAGACGATCACCGCGAGCGGCAGGCTGCCGCCGATGGCCTTGGAGAGGACGAGGACGTCCGGGACGATGCCGCTGTGGTCGATCGCCCAGAAGGCGCCGGTGCGGCCGACGCCGGTCTGCACCTCGTCGACGATCAGCGGCACGTCGTGCGCGGCGGTGAGCTCGCGCATCCGGCGCAGCCAGCTGTCGGGCGCGGGGATCACGCCGCCCTCGCCCTGGACGGGCTCCAGGATCATGCCGGCCGGGCGCGGCACGCCGCTCTTGGGGTCGGCGAGGGCGTTCTCCGCCCAGCGCGCGGCCAGTTCCGCGCCGTGCGCGCCCCCGCTCTCGGAGGCATCCCCGCCCCCGCCTCCGAAGGGGCAGCGATAGGCGTACGGATACGGCAGCCGGGTCACGGAGGTGTCCCGCGCGCCCCCGGATGCGGCGAGCGCCCCCGCCGTCATGCCGTGGTACGCGCCGGTGAACGCCATCAGGCCGTCGCGTCCGGTCGCCGTCCGTACCAGCGTCAGCGCGGCCTCGACGGCGTCCGTGCCGGCCGGGCCGCAGAACTGCACCTTCCCGTGCTCGGCCAGCTCCCGCGGCAGCGTGGCGAACAGCTCGGTGGTGAAGGCGTCCTTGACGGGAGTGGCGAGATCCAGGACGTGCAGGGGCGCACCGGAGTCCAGGACGGCGCGAATCGCTTCGAGCACAACGGGGTGGTTGTGTCCGAGCGCGAGCGTGCCGGCGCCGGAGAGGCAGTCGAGATAGCGGCGGCCGTCCGCGCCCTCGATCGTCAGCCCGCGGGCGCGGACCGGGACGATGGGCAGGGAACGCGCGTACGTGCGGGCGGCGGACTCGCGGAGCGACTGCCTCCGCAGGATCTGCTCACGGTCCAGCGGCGGTGCCATCGGCGGAGGCTGGGTCAAGGCCACGGCGGTGTTGTCCTCCTGCTGTTCCACGGGCTCCCGGCGCGCTCGTCGGCGCCGGTCGCCGGCTCTGTGGGCCGCCCCGTGAACACGGACCGGCCGTCCCCCGTACGTACCAACGACATCGCGGGCACCGGATCACGGCCTCGCCAAAGATCCTTGGCGGCCGGAACCGCGGACCCGCCCGGCGCCGTCCCCCACGGCACCGGCATAGTGGGGCTCTGCATTCCGGACCGGCCACCAGAACCGGCGGAACGGTCCGAACAAGTCCATACCGATCGCCAACAGCCGCCGGACGGTCGCGAATGCGCTCGCCGGACGATCGTCGCAGCGGTCGCCGAACACACCCAGGGGGAAACAAGTCATGCGATCCATCCGCCCGTCCGCCGCCCGGCCACGTGCCGGACGCCGCACCACGCGTGGCGTCGCCGCGGCCGCGCTGGTCGGCGCGCTGGCGCTGACCGCCACCGCCTGCGGCCCCTCGGACGACAACGCCGGCTCGCAGCCGGACCAGTCGGCCGTGGACCAGCCGGGCGGCGGCGAGCTGAAGATCCCCAAGGAGCTGCAGGACAAGCTCAAGGACCTCGGCGTGAATCTGGACGACTGGAAGCACGGCGAGTGGAAGAACTGGGACAAGAAGAAGTGGCTGCGTGAGGCCGGCCAGTTCGTGAACCCCTACATCAAGGGGCTGTGGGACCCGGACCGGATGAAGGACGCCGAGCAGCCCGACAAGCCGGTCGAGCCGGAGGACATCTCCGGTGACCAGGGCGTCACCGACCCCGAGCCGGCGCCCGTGAAGGCGCAGCCGGTCAGCGCGCCGTACAGCGACAATGCGCCCGGCGTCGGCAAGGTGTTCTTCGACAGCCCCGAGGGCTCGATGGTCTGCTCGGGCGCGGTGGTCGAGGACCCGGCGCACCCGGGCAAGTCGAACCTGGTGTGGACGGCGGGGCACTGCGTGCACGCGGGCAAGAACGGCGGCTGGTACCGCAACATCGCCTTCGTGCCCTCGTACAACGACGGCGGCAAGTCCGCCGCCGAGCTGCAGGGCGCGACGAAGGAACAGCTGGCCCCGAAGGGCGTGTTCTGGGCCGACGCGGCGCAGACCTCGCAGCAGTGGATCGACGGTGGCGCGAAGACGGGCGGCCAGGGCGCGCCGTACGACTTCGCCGTGCTGCACGTGAAGCCGGAGGCGGGCAACACCAAGTCGCTGGAGGAGACGGTCGGGTCGGCCTATCCGGTGCAGTTCAACGCGCCGGCCGTGCCGAAGATCGCGTCGATGACCGCGCAGGGCTACCCGGCCGCCAAGCCGTTCGACGGCCAGACGATGCAGCAGTGCCCGGCGAAGCCCGGCCGGCTGTCGCTGGACACCGCGCAGCCCACGATGTACCGCATCGGCTGCACGATGACGGCCGGTTCGTCCGGCGGCCCGTGGTTCGCCAAGGACCAGCAGGGCCGGACGGCGCTGGTCTCCAACACCTCGATCGGGCCGGTGACCGCCACCTGGCTGGCCGGGCCGCACCTGGGCGCGGAGGCCAAGGGCGTGTACGAGGGCGTGAGCAAGAAGTTCGCGAACCAGTAGCCGGCACGCACGGCACCCGTAGCGGACATGCGTGAGGGCCCGCTCCCCGGGATGGGGAGCGGGCCCTCGTGCGTCGGTGCCACCGCCGGGCCGGCGGTGCGGCTCAGCCGCCCGCTGCCGCCGGTACGTACGGCTGCAGCTCCGCCGCCAGCTCTTCATGGACGCGGGCCTTGAGGACCGTGCCCTCCGCGGTGTGCTCCTCGGAGATCACCTCGCCCTCGGCGTGCGTCCGCGAGACCAGCTGACCGTGGGTGTACGGGACCAGCGCCTCGATCTCGACGCTGGGCCGCGGCAGCTCCTCGTCGATCAGGGCGAGCAGCTCCTCGATGCCCTGGCCCGTACGGGCCGAGACCAGGATGGCGTGCTTCTCCTGGCGCAGCAGGCGCTGCAGCACGAGCGGGTCGGCCGCGTCCGCCTTGTTGACGACCACGATCTCCGGCACGTCCTGCGCGCCGACGTCGCGGATCACCTCGCGGACGGCCGCCAGCTGCTCCTCGGGCACCGGGTGCGAGCCGTCGACCACGTGCAGGATGAGGTCGGAGTCGCCGACCTCCTCCATCGTGGAGCGGAACGCCTCGACGAGGTGGTGCGGGAGGTGCCGTACAAAGCCGACCGTGTCGGCCAGGGTGTACAGCCGCCCGCTGGGCGTCTCGGCCCGCCGGACGGTCGGGTCCAGGGTGGCGAACAGGGCGTTCTCCACCAGGACACCGGCGCCTGTGAGGCGGTTGAGCAGCGAGGACTTGCCCGCGTTCGTGTACCCCGCGATGGCTACCGAGGGGACCTTGTTGCGCCGGCGTTCCTGGCGCTTGATGTCGCGCCCGGTCTTCATCTCCGCGATCTCCCGGCGCATCTTCGCCATCTTCTCGCGGATCCGCCGCCGGTCCGTCTCGATCTTGGTCTCACCGGGACCACGGGTGGCCATGCCGCCGCCCGCCGAACCGGAGCCACCGCCACCCATCTGCCGGGACAGCGACTGACCCCAGCCGCGCAGCCGGGGGAGCATGTACTGCATCTGTGCCAGCGCGACCTGCGCCTTGCCCTCTCGGGACTTGGCGTGCTGGGCGAAGATGTCGAGGATCAGGGCGGTCCGGTCGACCACCTTGACCTTGACGACGTCCTCCAGGTGGATCAGCTGGCCGGGGCTCAGCTCACCGTCGCAGACGACGGTGTCGGCGCCGGACTCCAGCACGATGTCGCGCAGCTCCTGGGCCTTGCCCGAGCCGATGTACGTCGCCGGGTCCGGCTTGTCACGGCGCTGGATCACACCGTCCAGCACCAGCGCGCCCGCGGTCTCGGCCAGGGCGGCCAGCTCCGCGAGGGAATTCTCCGCGTCGAGGACCGTCCCGGAGGTCCATACGCCCACCAGCACCACGCGCTCCAGGCGCAGCTGTCGGTACTCGACCTCGGTGACGTCCTCGAGCTCGGTGGACAGGCCCGCCACGCGGCGCAGTGCCGCGCGCGCGGAGCGGTCGTACTGGTCGCCGTCACGCGCCCCGTCGATCTCGTGGCTCCAGGCGACGTCCTCTTCCATCAGGGCGTCGGCCCGAAGGCTCTCGTGGAGGCGCTGTCGGTCCTGCTGAGGAAGGGAAGAAGAGGAGGTCATTTGATCCTTTGTGTCGTTGGGACGTCCCGCGCAGGGCCCACTGCGGGGCCCAGGGACTCTCGATCGTGACAACGTCCGGACGCCCCGGGAGATTCCCGGCGGTCCCGGCGTCGGTGCGTCGATGGTCGCACGGCCGGTGACGCCCGTCACGCGAGTTTTGGTGCCCTGCCATTGTCCCTGGTGAGCGCGGCGGGGGTGGGCCCGGGGTCAGGATGCGTGGCCTTTCGGGCCGGGCTTCGCCTGCTCCTTCTTGACGTGCCAGTCCGGGTGGCCGGGCATCGGCGGCGTACGGGTGTCGTACAGCCAGGCGTGCAGGAAGCCGGAGAGGTCCTGGCCGTGGATGCGGGAGGCCAGCGCCACGAAGTCGGCGGTGCCGGCGACGCCGTCACGGTGCTGCTCGTACCAGGCGCGCTCCAGGCGGTCGAAGTCGGCGGCGCCGATCCGCTCGCGCAGCGCATACAGGACGAGCGCGCTGCCGTCGTAGACCACCGGGCGGAAGATGCCGATCTTCTGGCCCTTCTCCGGCGGCTTGGGGGCCGCCGGGGGCCCGCCGGCCGCCCTCCACTCGTCGGACTCCTGGTAGGCGCGCTTCATGCGGTCCTCCATGGACGCCTTGCCCTTGCTCGCGCGGTCCGCGTAGAGCGCTTCGTACCAGGTGGCGTGCGATTCGTTCAGCCAGAGGTCAGACCAGGTGCGCGGGCTGACGCTGTCGCCGAACCACTGGTGCGTCAGCTCGTGCACCATCAGTGACTCCACGTACCAGGACGGCAGCCGGTCCATGGTGAAGAGGTGCTTCTCGAACAGGGAGAGCGTCTGCGTCTCCAGCTCGAAGCCGGTCGAGGCGTCGGCCAGCAGCACCCCGTAGGTCTCGAAGGGATAGCGGCCCACCCGGCGCTCCAGCCAGGCGATCTGCCCGGGCGTCTTGGCGAGCCAGGGCTCCAGCTTCTTGCGCTCGGCGGCCGGTACGACGTCCCGTACGGGCAGCCCGTGCGGGCCCTGGCGCCGGACGACGGCGGACTTCCCCAGGGAGACCTGGGCCAGCTCGGTGGCCATCGGGTGCAGCGAACGGTACGTCCAGGTGGTGGCCGGGCCGCGGGCGCTGCGCCCGAGGGGCAGGCCGTTCGCGACGGCGGTGATGCCGCGGGGCGCGGTGATCCGGAAGGTGAAGTCGGCCTTGTCGGAGGGGTGGTCGTTGCTGGGAAAAACGCGGTGCGCGGCGTCCGCCTGGTTGGCCATGGCCAGCCCGTCGCCCGTACGGACCCAGCCGCCGTCCTTGCCGCCCTTGGGGTTGCTGGTGTGCCGGACGACGATCCGCATGTCCTGGCCCGGTTCGACGGCGCGTACCGGGGTGACCACCAGGTCCTCGTCGTGCGTGGCGTACCGCGCGGGAAGGCCGTTGACCTGCACGGACCGCACGGAGCCGCGGGCGAAGTCGAGGTTGAAGCGGTCCAGGTGGCCGGTGGCCCGGGCTGTGATCGTGGTGACCGCGTCCAGCGGGGCGTCGTTGCGTCCGGAGTACTTCAGGGCGATGTCGTACGCGCCGACGTCGTAGCCGGGGTTGCCGAGGTGCGGGTAGAGGCGGTCGCCGAGCCCCTGGGGGCCGGGCTCCGGCGCGCCCGCCGCCAGGAGGGCGCCGACGGCCAGCACCGCCGGGACGGCGCGGCGGCAGGCCACGAGGCGGCGCGGTGCGAGGGGGCGCGGCAGGTCCGGCGCCTGGCGGGTGGGGGACGCGGTACGGCGGGACGTAAAGGGCATGCGTTACCGCTACCAGCACGGCCGCCCCCGTGAACGGTGGCACGGCAGGGCAGCACCCGAACGAGCGGTTCCGGCCGCTTCCCGGGCGCGTCGCCGAAGACGTCGGAGACGCGCGCCTCAGAGGTGGACGGGCGCGACCGGGCGGCTGCGGCCCGCGCGCAGGACGTCGAAGACGCCCGGCACCTGGCGCATCGCCCGCATCAGGGAGGGCAGTTCGGCGGCGTCCGGGAGGTGCAGCGTGTACGTGTGCCGTACTCGCTGCTCACGGGGCGGCTCCACGTCGGCGGAGACGACGGCGGCGCCCTGCGCGGCGATGGCTTCGGTGAGGTCGGCCAGCAGCCGGGGCCTGCTGAACGCCTCGGCGAGCAGCGTGACGCGGCAGCCCTGGTCCGGGGCGGCCGAGCGCCGCCAGTGCACCCCTACGGGCGCCCGCCCGGCCGCCGCCATCCGGGCCACGGCCGGACACAGGGCGCGGTGCACGGTCACGATGCCGCCCCGTACGGCGAAGCCGGTGACCTTGTCGGGCGGCACGGGGGTGCAGCAGCCGGCCAGCCGGACCGTCGCGTCGGGGAGATCGGCGACGGCGGGGACGGGCGGGCGGGGGCGCCGCGCTCCGGGGGCCTCATCGGCGTCCACGGGGTCGGCGTTGCCCGCCTCGATGGCGGGGCTCTGCTCCCCGGGCTCTTCAGTGGTTTCCTCGGGGCCCTGGGCCGCGTCGCTCTCGGTGCCGCGCTCCGGGGCCTCCGCGGTCTCGCGGAGCTCGGTGCCGGCGTCCCGTTCCGCGCGTTCCGCGCCCGGGTGGGCGGTGAGCCAGCGGGAGATGGCGAGGCGGGCAGCGGGCGTGCGCGCGTACTCCAGCCACTGCGGGGAGGGGCCCGCCGCGGAGTCCGGGGCCATGAGCAGGTGCAGGCTGTCGCCGTCGCGGAGGATCGTCGAGAGGGTCGCCAGGCGGCCGTTCACACGCGCGCCGATGCAACAGTGCGCCCCGGCTCCATGGAGTGCGTACGCGGCGTCCACGCAGCTCGCGCCCGCCTGCAGCCGGATCGCGCCGCGGTCGCCCGAGGAATCCGCGGCCGTCTCGCGCGCCGTGTCCGCTCCCCCGCCGAAGCCGCCGTCCGCGCGGAAGACCGTGATCTCCCGGTCCTCGGCCAGGTCGTCCCGGAGCGAGGTCCAGAACGTGTCCGGGTCGGGAGCGACCTGCTGCCACTCCAGGAGCCGTGAGAGCCAGCCGGGGCGGGTGGGGTCCACCCGCTCCCCGTCGGGCGCCTCAGCGGCCTCCGACGGGCCGTACGGGCCGCCCTCGGCGGGGACGTGGGGGTCGCCCAGCGCGATCACCCCGGCCTCGGCCACCCGGTGCATCCGGTGGGTGCGGATAAGCGTTTCGGCAATCTCGCCGTGCTCGCTCGTCACGGCGGTGTGCAGCGACTGGTACAGGTTGAACTTGGGCGCCGCGATGAAGTCCTTGAACTCCGAGACGACCGGCGTGAAGCACGTGTGCAGCTCGCCCAGTACGGCGTAACAGTCCGCGTCCTCGGTGACCAGCACCAGCAGCCGCCCCAGATCCGCGCCGGTCAGCTCGCCGCGCCCTATCCGCACCCGGTGCACCGAGACGAAGTGCCGCGGCCGGACGAGGACTTCGGCGTCGATACCCGCGTCGTGCAGAACGGCGCGCATCCGCTCGGCGACGGCCGCGAGCGGGTCGGGGCGCTCGGCGTGCTGCCGTACGAGGGTGCGGGTGGCGGCGTACTCCTCCGGGTGCAGGATCGCGAAGACCAGGTCCTCCAGCTCGGTCTTGAGCGCCTGGACACCGAGGCGTTCGGCGAGCGGGATCAGCACGTCGCGGGTGACCTTGGCGATCCTGGCCTGCTTCTCGGGGCGCATCACACCGAGGGTGCGCATGTTGTGCAGCCGGTCGGCGAGCTTGATCGTCATCACCCGGACGTCGTTGCCCGTGGCCAGCAGCATCTTGCGGAAGGTCTCCGGCTCGGCCGCCGCACCGTAGTCGACCTTCTCCAGCTTGGTGACGCCGTCGACCAGGAAGCGCACCTCCTCGCCGAACTCCGCGCCCACCTGATCGAGCGTCACCTCCGTGTCCTCGACCGTGTCGTGGAGCAGAGAGGCGGTCAACGACGTGGTCTCCGCGCCCAGTTCGGCGAGGATGAGCGTCACGGCGAGGGGGTGCGTGATGTACGGCTCGCCGCTCTTGCGCATCTGCCCCCGGTGCGAGGACTCGGCGAGCGCGTACGCCTTGCTGAGGACCGCCAGGTCGGCGTCCGGGTGGTGGGCGCGGTGGACCTTGGCGACGTGCTCCAGGGCGTCGGGCAGGCCGTCGCGCGGCATGGGGCCCAGCAGCGCCGCGCGGCTGAACCGGCGCAGGCCTCTCAGCTCCAGACGGGGGCGGCCGCGTTTGCGGGCCGGAACCCCTGCCGGGTGAAACTCTGCGGGCGCACCGCTGGGTTCAGTGGCCTCTGCGCTCATGGGGCACCTCCGGCAGCATCGACCGGCGGCCGGACGCGATCAGGCGGTGACGGCGGTGTCCGGGCCGGTGCTTGATGCTACCGAGCCCATCACGCACCGCTCACCGCCTCTCGCCCAGAGTGAAACGGATCACCCATTCGAGCGAATCTTCAGCGGTGCCCCGTGACCCTGCGAGAGGCTTTCCGGGACGACTGCCGAGCCGGCCGGACGCCGGTCTCAGGCGGTGGCCGCGGCCAGCCAGGCGGGGTCGATCGTGCCCTCGGCGACGATCACCGCGGGGCCCGTCATCTCGACCGTGCCGTCCGGCAGCTCGGTGATCACGAGCCGGCCGCCGGGGACGTCGACGGTGTACGCGACGGGGCTGCCCGTGATCGCGGGGTCGTCGCCGTCCCTGCGGGCGGCGGCGACGGCGACCGCGCAGGCGCCCGTGCCGCAGGAGCGGGTCTCGCCGGAGCCGCGCTCGTGGACCCGCATCGCGACGTGGCGCGGGCCGCGGTCGGCGACGAACTCGACGTTGACCCCGTCCGGATAGACGGCGGCGGGGCTGAACGGCGGAGCGCTGAGCAGGTCCCCGGCGTGGTCGAGGTCCTCGACGAAGGCGACGGCGTGCGGATTGCCCATGTTCACGTTGAGCGCGGGCCAGCTGCGGTCGCCGACCGTGACCGTGACCTGCTCCTCGGGGAGCTCGGCGCGGCCCATGGTGACGGTGACCTCGCCCGTCCCGGGGCCCGCGGCGTCCTTGGCGAGGTGCACACGGCGCACGCCCGCCCGGGTGGCGATGGCCAGGTCGCCGGCCTCGACCAGCCCGGCGTGCTCCAGATAACGCGCGAACACCCGGACGCCGTTGCCGCACATCTCGGCGACCGAGCCGTCGCCGTTGCGGTAGTCCATGAACCACTCGGCCTCGTCGGCCATCGCGCGCGCCTCGGGATGCGCCGCGGACCGTACGACGTGCAGCACGCCGTCGCCGCCGATGCCGGCCCGGCGGTCGCAGAGCCGCGCGACCAGCGACGCGGGCAGCTCCAGCCGACCGTCCGGGTCGGGGACGATCACGAAGTCGTTCTCGGTGCCGTGGCCCTTGAGGAAGGCGATGCGCTCGTTGCTCACCCTTGAATCGTACGGGGCACCACCGACAGCGGCCGCATCCGGGCGCGCCGCGTACGGAGGCGGGGCGGGGCGCTCAGCGCAGCCGGGCCACGCGCCAGATCGCGAGGGCCGCGAGCACCAGGACGACCGCGACGTACACGGCCACCACCCGCCAGTCCGTGCGCCGGCCCGAACCGCGGGCCGCCAGGCCCGGCCAGGTGTGGCCGACCCGGCGGGCGGCCATCATGCCCCAGCCGGCCGCGCAGCAGCACAGCAGCAGCCCGAGCATCGCGAACACGGCGCCGCCGTCCCCGCCGAATTCGAACGCCAGCGGAAAGGCGAACATCAGTGAGCCGACGGCGGCCAGCCCCACGATGGGGGCGAGCTGCCACAGGCGGAGGCGGCGCGGCGGCCGCAGCTCCCGGAAGGACGCGGCGTCCTCGGCCGGCCGGTCGTCCTCCGGCTGCGCGTCGGGCCCGTCGGAACCGTCCAGCGCGGTCGCGTCCTCCAGGCCCGCGTCGCCCGCCGGCCCGTCGTCGTCCTGGAAGAGGTCCTCGTCCGGGAGCGGGGCGTCCTCGGCGGGGCGGTCCTCGGCGGCGGCCCTGTCGCCGCGCGGCAGTCCGGTGCCGGCGGCCGGTCCGGCGTCGTCGAGCGCCGGCGTCCGGCCCGGCCCGTGACCGGTCATCGGTTCCCCTCCGGCGCGCTGTTCACGCGGTGCTTCCGGCTGGTGCGCTCTGCTGCGAGGGCGGGCCTCCATCGCCAAAGCCCTCCCAGTTCCAGACGCCACGGCTCGGTCGATGGTCGATAATGACACGCCCTCAGGGGGCCCGATGACGGCCGGAGCGTCCCGATGCCAGGACGTGATCAGGCTGTGACCGGTCGTTCGAGCAACGCCAGCGCGCGCTCCGGAAGTTCCTCCCGGACCTCGGCGGCACCGCTGAGCCAGTGGACCCGAGGGTCCCGCCGGAACCACGAGTCCTGGCGGCGCGCGAAGCGCTTGGTGGCGCGCACGGTCTCGGCCCGCGCCTCGTCCTCGGTGCACTCCCCCGCGAGGTACGCCAGCACCTGCTGGTACCCGAGCGCGCGGGACGCCGTACGCCCTTCGCGCAGGCCCTGCGCCTCCAGCGCGCGTACCTCCGCCACGAGCCCCGCCTCCCACATGCGGTCCACTCGTACGGTGATCCGCTCGTCCAGTTCGGGGCGGGCCACGTCGACGCCGATCTGCACGGTGCCGGCGTAGACCTCGCGCTGGTCACCGGGGCCGGGCAGATTCGCCGTGAAGGGGCGCCCGGTGATCTCGATGACCTCCAGGGCGCGGACGATGCGGCGCCCGTTGCTCGGCAGGATCGCGCGCGCCGCCTCGGGGTCGGCGGCCGCCAGCCGGGCGTGCAGCACGCCGCTGCCCTCCTGCTCCAGCTCGGCCTCCAGCCGGGCGCGCACCTCGGGGTCGGTCCCGGGGAACTCCAGGTTGTCCAGCGCGCCGCGCACGTAGAGGCCGGAGCCGCCCACCAGGACGGCGGTGCGCCCCCGGTCGAGCAGCCGGTCGATCTCGGCGCGGGCCAGCCGCTGGTACTCCGCGACGCTCGCCGCCTGGGTCACGTCCCAGATGTCCAGGAGGTGGTGCGGTACGCCGCCCCGCTCCTCCTGGGCGAGCTTGGCGGTACCGATGTCCATGCCCCGGTACAGCTGCATGGAGTCGGCGTTGACGACCTCGCCGCCGAAGCGCTGGGCGAGGGCGACGCCCAGATCGGACTTGCCGGCCGCGGTGGGGCCGACAACGGCGATGACCCGCGGTGCGGGAACTGCGTTGTTCACCGCGCCAGTCTGTCAAACCGCGCGGGCGGTTTCGAACGAGGCACCGTACGGCCCGCTCTCAGAAGGACCCCTCGCCGCGCGAACACAGGCGGGGTTTGGCCCGCAAGAGTAGGGTAAAGCCCAGGTATGGGCGTTTTTGAACCATGCGTCCTCCGACCAAGGAAGGTGGCTCATGGGCCTGCTGGACAATCTCAAGGCCAAGGCCGGCCTCCTCAAGGGCAAGGCCGGTGACCTCGCACATCAGCACGGGGACAAGATCGATCAGGGCTTGGACAAGGCCGGGAGGGCGGCCGACTCCAGGACGAAGGGCAAGTACAGCGGCCAGATCGGCACCGGCACGACCAAGGCGAAGGAAGCGCTGCGCCGGATGTCGGAGAACCAGGGCAAGCACACCCGCGGCACGGACGGCGGGACCGCCGAGGGGCCGGGCGAGGAGAGGCGGCCGGGCGACCCGATGTGAGGCGGCCGGGGCCCGCAGACCGATGGCCGGGGATCCGAGTGGTCCCCGGCCATCGCCGTCCGCAGGTGCGGCGCTGTGCGGCCCGTGGCGGGCCGGTCAGGACCAGGCGGCCACGAAGTACCCGACCCCGTACGGCGCCTCCTCGTGAAGCAGCTCGCCGCCCAGCCCGGCCCCTTCCGCGGCCCCGGCCAGGACCTGCCAGCAGGCGCGGCCCGAGACCTTGAGCGACTGCGCGGGCTCCTCGTCCAGCGCCCCGAGTGCGGCGGCGTCCGCGCCGC
Organism: Streptomyces sp. NPDC000151; assembly: GCF_040301705.1. Taxonomy (NCBI): domain Bacteria; kingdom Bacillati; phylum Actinomycetota; class Actinomycetes; order Kitasatosporales; family Streptomycetaceae; genus Streptomyces; species Streptomyces sp. NPDC000151. Next base: position 63,667 of record NZ_JBEPFC010000018.1, read on the forward strand.
CCAGCATGCGGGCGAGCTCCGCGTCGAACGCCTCGGCGCGCTCGTCGTAGTAGCCGGGCGCCTTGACCGTACGGCAGGCGCTGCCGTCGCCCATGACCAGCAGTGCCACGCGCTCGGCCGACGCCGCGAGCTGGCGTCCGGCGCCCAGGCACTTCTCCGGTTCGAGCGGCTCGCCCACCCCGAGGGCGGTCACGGGAACGCCGCTCCAGTCCGCGCGCTCCAGGAGCCACGCTCCGATGGACAAGGAGGGCGGCAGCCGCCTGCCCTCCGCGGCGCCTTCGCCGTCCGGTGCGCCGAGTCGTACGGAGAGGTCCACGCCGAATCCGGCGAAGGATCCCGGGGCCCCCTCCTTGAACGCCCCGCGGCCTTCGGGCTCGGCGGGGCCGACGACGACCAGCCGGTCGGCCCGCGCGGCCGCGAGCACGCCGACCGCGTCCGTACAGGCGGCCCGCAGGCCGTCCAGTTCGTACGCGGCGCCGCCGGCGACCTCGGGGACGAGCAGCGGCGGACAGGGACACAAAGCAGCAGCTACGAGCATGTTCCGCAGCGTATCCCCGCCGCCGTGGGGGGTCCGTCCGCGGCCCCGTACCCGGGACACGTGGCCGGGGCGGGAACGGGGCCGGGAGGGGCGCTCAGGAGGTCGGGCAGCAGCCGCCCGCGGGCTCGGCCGGAGCGGGCGCGGGGGCTCCGACCGTCGGCAGGCCGAGCATGACCCCGGCGGGCTGCGCCGGAGCGGCGTTGCGGCGCTCCCAGGCGTCGCCCGAGCGGGTCCGGCGGACCGCGACGGCCTCGCCCTCGGCGAGCAGGTGGTGCGGGGCCGCGTACGTGATCTCGACCGTCACCATGTCGCCGGGGCGCACCTCGGTGGCCGGCTTGGTGAAGTGCACGAGGCGGTTGTCGGGCGCGCGCCCCGAGAGGCGGTGCGTGGCGCCGTCCTTGCGGCCCTCGCCCTCGGCGACCATGACCTCGACGGTGCGGCCGACCTGCTTCTTGTTCTCCGCCCAGGAGATCTCCTCCTGGAGGGCGACCAGCCGCTCGTAGCGGGCCTGGACGACCTCCTTGGGGATCTGTCCCTCCATGGTCGCGGCCGGGGTGCCGGGGCGCTTGGAGTACTGGAAGGTGAACGCCTGCGCGAAGCGGGACTCGCGCACGGTGTGCAGCGTCTGTTCGAAGTCCTCCTCGGTCTCGCCGGGGAAGCCCACGATGATGTCGGTGGAGATGGCCGCGTCCGGCATGGCCGCGCGGACCTTCTCGATGATCCCGAGGAAGCGCTCCTGGCGGTAGGAGCGGCGCATGGCCTTCAGGACGGTGTCCGAGCCGGACTGCAGCGGCATGTGGAGCTGCGGCATGACGTTCGGCGTCTCGGCCATGGCGGCGATCACGTCGTCGGTGAAGTCGCGGGGGTGCGGGGAGGTGAAGCGGACCCGCTCCAGGCCCTCGATCTTCCCGCAGGCGCGCAGCAGCTTGGAGAACGCCTCACGGTCGCCGATGTCGGAGCCGTAGGCGTTGACGTTCTGGCCGAGCAGGGTGATCTCGGAGACGCCCTCGGAGACCAGGGTCTCGATCTCGGCGAGGATGTCGCCGGGCCGGCGGTCCTTCTCCTTGCCGCGCAGCGCAGGGACGATGCAGAAGGTGCAGGTGTTGTTGCAGCCGACGGAGATGGAGACCCAGGCCGCGTACGCGCTCTCGCGGCGGGTGGGCAGCGTGGAGGGGAACGCCTCCAGCGACTCGGCGATCTCGACCTGGGCCTCTTCCTGGACGCGGGCGCGCTCCAGGAGGACCGGCAGCTTGCCGATGTTGTGCGTACCGAAGACGACGTCCACCCAGGGCGCCTTCTTGACGATGGTGTCGCGGTCCTTCTGTGCCAGACAGCCGCCGACGGCGATCTGCATACCGGGCCGCGCGGTCTTCTTCGGGGCGAGCTGGCCGAGATTGCCGTAGAGCTTGTTGTCGGCGTTCTCGCGCACCGCGCAGGTGTTGAAGACGACGACGTCCGCACCGTCGGCGCCCTCGGGCGCTGGCACGTACCCGGCGTCCTCCAGCAGGCCGGCCAGCCGCTCGGAGTCATGGACGTTCATCTGGCACCCGTGGGTGCGCACCTCGTATGTCTTCGCACTCATCTCAATCGACCAGGGTACGTGTTCCCGAAGGCCGTCCGCCCCCTCCGGGGGCATCCCGGAGGGGGCGGACGGACAGGGGGCGGGTTCAGCGGGTCAGGGGCGCGGGGCGGGCTTCAGCTCGATGTCGTGGTGGACGTCGCCCCGGGAGGGGTCCACCGCCACGAAGCGGGCTGTCGGGGCGTGCGCCGAGCCGGAGGCGATCACGGTGTAGCCGCCGGGCTCCAGGCCCGTGATGCGGTACCGGCCGCCGGTCGCCCGGACGCCCGCGCGGCGCTTGCCGCGGTCGCTGACGACCGTGATCCACGCCTCGCAGCCGCCGGGGTGTTCCGGGCAGTGCAGGGAACCGCTGACGGTGCACGTGCCGGCCGAGGAGGCCGTACGGGCGCCGGAGGGCGCCGTACGTCCGCGGGGCGCGGCAGCGGGCGCCTGAGCGGCCTTGGCGGGCTGCTGCGGGGCTGCTGCGCCCGCCGTGGCGCCGGTGGCCACCGGGACCTGCTTCGCGCCCGGCTCACCCTCGTGCCGGGTGTGCGCGAGCCAGGCGGCCAGGGCCGCCTGCGTGCGGCGGACCAGCGTGGCGGCGGCGTGCCGCGCGGCCGCGCCGGCCCTCGTCGCCGAGGCGGACTCGGTGGCCGGCTCCGGCTCGGGGGACGCGGTCGTGACGGTCAGGCCGCGGTCCTCGGCGTAACCGGCCAGCGCCTCGTCCAGCGCGGCCAGCTCCCGCAGCGCCAGGTGGAGGCGGTCGGCGCGGGGCCCGGCCGGTGCGCGCAGCACGTCCTCCAGCTCCCGGATGAGCGGGCTGACGCGTACCCAGGTGCCGCTGGGCTCCCCCGTGGCGAAGCGCCGGTCGAGGGCGTGCAGGGACTCCACGAAGGTGGCGGTGATCCGCTCGACGCGCCGGCCCAGCTCCGGGGCGAGGTCGATGTCGATGTCCGCGGCGGCGGCGAGGGAGCGGGCGTGTCCGGTGGCGGCGGTGAGCAGCGCGAGGCGGTTCTCGGCGCCGCGGCCGCGGACGCCCATCGGCATCCGGACCAGCGGCCGGGCCACGCCGCGCACCTGGTACAGCGCCGCGTCCACACCACGGGCCGCGCCGCGCAGCCGTACCGGGGCGGCGGGGTCCTGCCAGCGCTCGGCAACCTGGGACAGCAGGTGTTCCAGCGCGGAGACGTAGCCGCGCTCGGCCTCCTGGGCGATCTTGCGGCTGGAGACCGGGAAGATCAGCGCGGCGCAGGCGGTGGCGATGACGATGCCGAGCCCGTTGTCGAGCAGGCGCTCGCTGAGCAGCTTCTCCATGCCCGTGTACGGGGTGGACAGGCCGTAGAGCTGGACCAGGGCCGTGACCAGGCCGGCGACCCAGTAGGCGTACTGGCGCTGCATGCCCCAGGAGCCGATGGCCAGTCCGGCCACGATGACGACGAGCGTCCAATAGATGTGCCCGGGACCGATCAGGCGAAGCAGTACGACACCGACGACGGCGCCGACGATGGTGCCCGCCATACGGTGGCCGAGCTTGCGCAGCCTCTCGTGGGTGGTGTTGGTACCGAACAGCGTGATCATCACGCCGACCAGGCCCCAGTAGAAGCGCTGCGGGTTGATGGCGTCGGTGATGGGGCACACGATGGCGGCGGCGAGCCCGGCGTGCACGGGGGCGCGCAGGTACGGGACCACCCGCCGCCAGCCCTTCTCGCTCTGTGCGGCGATGACCCGGCGGGCGACCGCTCCGGTACCGGCCGGGCGGTTCTGCTCCAGCGCGACGGTGGGCTGGAAGGGCACCTTGGCGCGGGCGCTGGGCGCGTTCCAGCCGAGGTCGAGCCAGTGGGCGAGGGAGTCGGCGAGCGTGTCCAGGAGGTGGCCGACCCGGCGGGCCAGCGCGGCGGCCTCGGCCTCTTCGGAGCCCGCGTCGGCGGCCTCCAGTACGGCGTTGGCCTGCTGCTGGATGAGCTGGGCGGCGGGGCGCAGCGCGTCGGCGCGGCCGAGCGGGGTGTCCCGGGTGATGACCAGGCCGACGACCATGGCCTCCCGGAGATGCGCCGGCGCCTGGAGGCGGGTGAGCTGCTGGACGCACTGGCCGATGCCCTTCAGGGCCAGCTCGGCGTCGAACAGGTGGCGGTGGAGGAGCTCGGCGGTGTCGGGGTCGGCGGCGACCTCGGGCTGGGCGAGGCGGCCGTCGATGGTGACGGTCGTGACGTTCAGACGGCGCAGGCTGCGCCGCATCCGCTTGACGGCGACCTCGTGGTCGGCGTCGGGGTCCAGCGCGTCGGTGGCGGCGTCGGCGACCCGGCGGGCCTCGACGACGAAGGCACGCTGCGTACGGAGCAGGTCCTCGCGCGGCATCGGGTAGCACAGCGCGAGGCGGGTGAGCAGGATGGCGACGGCGGAGACCAGGGCGACGAGGAACATCTCGCCGCAGAGGTTCAGCGGGACGTTCGCCATCATGCCGACCATGAAGGCGTTGAAGAGCAGCATGCCGGCCAGCAGCGCGAGGGTGCCGAACCGGGCGAGGAAGAACGTCACCGCGAGCGCGGCCACCATGATGGTGAGTTCGAGCGCGCGGTACTGGTGCAGCCAGGCGGCGAGCGGCAGCGCGGCGGAGAACGGGAACGGCATCCACACGATGGCCTTGGTCAACCGCTGCCAGGTGTTCTCGGCGATGGCGAACGCGCTCATCAGGCCCATCATGCCGCCGGCCATCATGCCCAGCATGGCGGGCAGGCCGAGCGCCACGGACATCCCGTAACCGGTCGCGAGCCCGGTGATCATGGCGACCAGCGTCCGCCACCCGGCCTGCAGCTGGCCGAGTCCGGGGTCGGCGGCGAGCACCCAGTCCCACCAGCGTCTCGGCCCGCCGACGCGCCGGGGTGCCACGGCGCTGTCGCGGGCCGGATCGCGGCCGGTACGGCCGTCGGTGATGTCCGGGGTTTCGGTGGCTGGCGTGGTCAACTGACCTCCGGTTCGATGGCATGCAGGACGGTCGTTACGGCATCCCGGGCGGCGCCCACGGCGCGCTCCGGTTCGTCGACGTTCGAGCGCAGCCCTTCGAGGAGCGCCGCGGCCATCCGCTGCCGCGCGCGCTCCAGCAGCTCCCGGCCGGCGGGCGTCAGCGAGGTCTCGATGCAGCGCCGGTCGTGGGCGCTGCGCTCGCGCTGGACGAGTCCGCGCTCCTCCAGCTCCTGCAGGACCACGGTGACCCGGGGCTGCGCGATGCCGGTGCGCGCGGCGAGTCCGGTGACCCGCAGGGGGCCGCCCTCCAGGGCGTCCAGGAGCGAGACGTGCGTACGCGGCAGGCCGAATTCACCGAGCCGGAAAAGTGCCTGGGAGAGCCTGCCGATGCCCCGGAGGAGCCCGCGAGCGGCGTTCTCGATGCGCTGTTCGTCGGACGTCGACGATGAATGCATACAGCAATTATATAACAGAGATATGCATCCGCGTCACGGGGTGCTGCCGCACGGCACGGGGTGCTGCGCACCGCACCAGGGACGGTCGCCGTCGGCCCCTCCCTATCGGGGGCCGCGGCTGGCAGGATTCCGGCCATGGTCCACAGCCTTCCCCGGCCCGGCGGCCGCCGGGCGCTGCAGATGGCGGTCGCGGCGGCGGCCGTCGCCGGCCTGCTGCTGTGGTGCCTGCTGCCGGGCGGGCCGCAGGCACCGGGCGGGCGGGTGACGCTGGCCACGGGGGTGCCCACCGGGGTGTACGCGCGCTACGGGGAGCTGCTGAAGCAGGACCTCGCGCACGACCTCCCGGATCTCGACGTCACGCTGTCCCGCAGCGAGGGCTCCGTCGACAACATCCGCAAACTCGTCTCGGGGCGCGCCGAGTTCACCATCGCGGCGGCCGACGCAGTCGCCACGTACCAGGTCGCCGGCGGGCGGGGCGCGACCGGGCTGCGCGCGTGCGCGCGGCTCTACGACGACTACATGCAGCTGGTCGTCCCCAAGGGCTCCAAGGTCCGCTCGACGCGCGACCTGAAGGGGCTGCGGGTCGGGGTCGGCGCCGACGGCTCCGGAGTACAGCTGATCACCCGCCGGCTGATGCGCGCGGCGAAGCTGGACTTCGACCGGGACATCCACGCGGAGCGGGTCGGCATCGACACGATGCCGCGGCTGCTGGAGAGCGGAAAGCTCGACGCGTTCTTCTGGTCCGGCGGGCTGCCCACCACGGCCGTGAAGCGGCTGGCCGACCGCTTCCCCGTACGGCTGGTGCAACTCGGCGACCTGATCGAGCCGCTGCACGCGCAGGGCAGGGCCAGCCGCTACTACCGGGCGGCGGTGATGCCGGCGGACGCGTATCCGCAGGCGCAGGACGACCGGGCCGTGAAGACCATCGCGGTGGCGAACCTGCTGGTGACCACCGACCGCGAGGACCCCGACCTGACCCGGGCCATGACGCGGACGGTGATAGACAGCCGCGACCGCATCGGCCGCGAGGTGCACGACGCCCAGAAGGTCGACCTGCGCACCGCCGTCTTCACCGACCCACTGCCGCTGCACGAAGGAGCCCGGCGGTACTACGTCTCGGCGAAGCCGTAAGGCTCCGCCCGGTCAAGGCTTGCCCAGCTCCTTCGAGGGCGCGCCCCCGCCGTCCGACAGGAACTCCCAGACGGTGATCAGGGCGACGATCTGCGCGACCACATACGCCACCTGTATGGAGAAATAGCGCATTTGATACACGGACAGCAGGAGTGAGTAGCGGCTGTTCCAGTAGCGCCGCTCGCCCTTGAAAGTGTCGAGGTCCACCGCGGCGCCGGTGAGCGTGAGCACGAGCAGGGCGCAGACGAGGTACAGCACCAGATTTCCCTGCCCCTGGTCGAGCAGCTGGTTTCCCACGGCGTCCACACCGCCCGGCAAGGCGTAGGCCAGCGCAATCGGCAGCGCCTTCGCCGGGCCCCGGCGGCCGGGCAGGAGCCGCCAGAGGGTCCCGAGGGCAAATCCCAGACAGCCCCAGACCACCTCCCAGTACACAGCGCTCACGACCAGGTTCGGCAGGCCGAACCCCCAGTACAGCGTCCTGGTCCAGGCCTCGCCGCTCACGCTGTCGACCCACACCAGGAAACCGCTCGCCGGGATGCCCAGGACGGCGGCGAACGAGGCGGTCCGTACGCCATTGGCCCACCATGTGTCCCGCGGGCCCCAGGCCAGCGCGACGTCCACCACGCTGATCTTCGGGGGCAGCCGGTCCGTCTTCCCGGACGGTGTACGCAGTCGGTGCAGCCCCTTCAGGTCGCGCTCGAAGCCGCGTCTGGTGTGCGCTCCGTCGTCGGACTGCCCCTGGTCCAGCCGCCGCAGCTTGGCGTGTATCTCGCGGTGCCTGCGGGAGTCGTCCATCAGACGGGTGCGCCCCGCTTCGGTGACGGCCTCCGCGAGCGGAGTGCCCGAGGCTTCGAGGCGCTGACAGAGCACCGCACGGCTGCGGCCCGCCTCCAGGAGCAGATGCAGGGCCACGGCATTCAGTGCGATCCACAGCGGTGACAGCACGGCGTCGTAGGCGAAGACCCCCAGGAAGAGCCCAGCACCGGCGGCGAAGAGCAGCAGCACCAGCCGGTACTCCACGCCTTCGGGACCGCGCGCCGGGGCACCGGAGCGCAGCGCGCGGGCACGCAGCACACCGAGGAGGCCGATCAGGGTGAGGAGCAGGGCCCAACCGAACAGCCAGTCCTGGGCGTAGTCGGCGAACCACGCCAGGTTGTCGCCGAGGAAGTCGGCGTGCCGCACCCCGTATCGCGGATCGCTGTGGTCGCTCGGCCACGAGGTGCGGCGCCACTGCCGCTCGGAGGTCCACACATAGCAGCCGACGGCCACGAGGGCGGTGACGGCGGCCCAGGGGGCCACGGTGCGGAGCCTGGGGCGCGGCCGGGACGGCACGTACAGGCCGCCGTCCGCCGCGAGCCTCCTGGCCGCCGCGAAGCCCCCGAGGACTGCGGTGAACACGCAGGCCCCGCCGGCGATCCCGGCGGGGAGCAGTGCCTCCCAACTGCCCGGCGTCCACACACCCAACGCGTACGGCAGGGCGCCGGCCGCGGCGATGCCGGCGGCGTGGACGAACGGCGCCGGTACCCGGCCGAAAGCCAGCAGCAGCCAGCCGAGCGCCAGGCACGTCAGCATCCCGCTCATGGTCCGCAGGCTGAACCAGTCGAGACCGGGGCGGTACTCCTGCAGTGTCTGGAAGACGATCTCGTCCCCATGGATGACCAGGACCACCACGGCCGCGAGCACGCTCCACTGCAGCAGCGTGCGGCTCGCCGCGGCTTCGTCCCCGGCCGGTGGCGCGTGCCGACGCGCGGCCCGGGCCAAGTACAGGGCGAGCACCGCGATGAGCAACTCGTGCAGGAGGTAGCCGGAGCGGTCCAGGTTGCTGAACGGCAGCTTGTTGGCCTGCGCGGACCACGAGCGCACCCAGTCCGGAGCCAGCCGGACGGACACCTCGGGCACCGGCTTCTTCGCACTCGGCTCCCATATGAGGGCCGTGCTGTCCTTTCCCTTGGTGATGCGGGGCGAGACCTGCAGGGCGCCCGGCTCGCCGGGGTCCACCTCGATCCGCCGCCAGTGCGCCTTCTTCAGGGCAGCGGGCGGGTCGAGGCGGACGCGCCAGCGCGCGTGCCCCACCTCGATGCGCCAGGGCCCCGGCTCGAAGCTGCTCCGGTCGTCGATCCAGGTGTATGCGTCGAAGACGACCCGCACGCCGTCCTTGACCGGAACGGCCTCGGGGCTGTCCGGCGGCCGCCATTCGTTCACCTGGTTGATCTGCCGCCCGTCGCCGGGGCGCAGGAGACAGCGCATCGCGGCGCGGTAGGCGTCGCTGTCCTCGCTGAGCAGCAGGTCGCGGGCGCGCGGCCAGCTCAGCGGGACACGCACGGTCAGCCGGCTGGTCACCCTGGTCTGTTCGCGGCCGCCGTGCGTCATCCGCAGGGAAGCCGTGACGTCGGCCTTGGTGAGCGAGCCGGCCGCGCAGCCATCCTTAGGCGCCGCGTACGCCGGCTCCGGGAGGAGAACCGCACACAACAACGCTAAGAAAACCGCCACTTTGATGCCCATCAAGTCCCCCACTCCACGGCAACCCCACCATTGTCGCGGGTACCACTGACAAGATCAGGGCGTCGGCGGCATTCCCTCGTGCGGCCGGTCGCGCGGGACCGTGACGGTGACGCACAGGCCGCGTGGCGCGTTCGGGGCGTAGGCGATCTCCGCGCCGCCCGCGGCGAGCATGGCGCGGGTGATGGACAGGCCCAGGCCGGATCCGGAGACGTTCTGATGGCGGCCGCTGCGCCAGAAGCGGTCGCCGATCCGTTCCAGTTCCTCGTCCGTGAGCCCGGGGCCGTGGTCGGCGACGGTGATCCGGACCCGCTCGCCCTCGGGGGCCGCGGCGACCGTGACCTCCTCGCCGGCCGGGGTGAACTTCAGGGCGTTGTCGACGACCGCGTCCAGGGCGCTGGAGAGCGCCACCGGGTCCGCCCAGCCCGTGACCGCGCCGTGCCCGTCGTACCGCAGCGTCACGCCCTTGTCGTCGGCCAGCGGGCGCCAGGCGTCGGCCCGCTCGGCAGCCAGCGCGGCGACATCGGTGAGCTGCAGGTCGGCGGGGACGTGCTCGGCCAGCGCCAGGTCCAGCAGGCCGTCCAGGACCCGTGCCAGGCGCTTGCCCTCCGTACGAACGGAGGCGATCTCCTCGTTCCCCTCGGGGAGTTCGAGCGCGAGCAGTTCGATACGGAGGAGGAGGGCGGAGAGCGGATTGCGGAGCTGGTGGGAGGCGTCGGCGACGAAGGCGCGCTGCTGCTCCAGCACGTCCTCGACGTTGTCCGCCATCTCGTTGAACGACCGGGCCAGCCTGCGGAGTTCCGGCGGCCCGGAACCGGCGACCACCCGGGACTTCATCCGCCCGGTGGCGATGTCGTGGGTGGCCGCGTCCAGCGTCCGTACGGGCAGCAGCACCCACCCCGTGAGCCGGAACGCGGCCCCGACCGCGACCAGCATGGCCAGCGCCTCCCCCGCCACCAGCCACAGCCAGCCGTGCAGGATCCGCGAACGCAGCTGCTCCGTGGGCGAGTCGGTGAAGACCACCGCGACGACATCGCCGTCCCGGATGACCGGCGAGGCGACCGGCAGCCGGCGGTCGTCCCAGGGCCACGCCTGGTGCGGGTCGTGGCTGCGCCGCCCGGCGAGCGCCTCGTCGAAAGCCTGCCGCCCCTCCCCCGTACTCGGTACCCGCCAGTGCGCGGGCGCGGCGGCCATGGGGGTGCGATCGCGGTAGAAGACACCGGCACGGATGCCGTAGAGATCGTGGTACCGCTGGAGCTCCGTACGGAGCGTGCTCAGCCGTTCGTCCTCGGCGGAGGCCCGGCCGTCGACGCCGGGCCGGGCGGTGACGAACTGCGCCAGTGAGGCGAAGCGCGCCGCGTCGTCGATCCGGTCCACCACCACCCGCTGCTGCTCACCCGCCGCCTGGCTGCCGGCCAGCGGAAAGCCGAGCGCGAGCAGCACACCGGCCAGCAGGACGATGAGGAGCGGGAGGAGGCGGGTGCGCACGGTGCCGGACGACCGTCAGGAGGCCGGGGGCGCGGGGGCGGGCGCCACGAGCCGGTAACCGACGCCGCGCACCGTCTCGATCAGCGCGGGCATCCGCAGCTTGGAACGGAGCGAGGCGATGTGCACCTCCAGAGTGCGCCCGGTGCCCTCCCAGCTCGTCCGCCACACCTCGCTGATGATCTGCTCCCTGCGGAAGACCACCCCGGGGCGCTGCGCAAGAAGGGCGAGCAGGTCGAACTCCTTACGGGTCAGCGGGACCGCGCCCCCGTTGACCGAGACCTGGCGGGTGGCCAGTTCGATCGTGACGGCACCGATGCGCAGCAGGTGCTCGCCGCCCGCCTCCTCGGCCGCCTGCTCCCCGGGGCCGTGCACGTTTTTGCGCCGGCTGACCGCGTGGATACGGGCCAGCAGCTCCCCGGTGTCGTACGGCTTGACCACGTAGTCGTCGGCGCCGAGGTTCAGGCCGTGGATGCGCGAGCGGACGTCGGAGCGCGCGGTCACCATGATCACCGGGGTGCTCGTGAGCTTCCGTATCCGGCCGCAGACCTCGAATCCGTCCTGGTCGGGCAGGCCCAGGTCGAGCAGTACCACCGCGAACGGCTCCGCCGCGTCCGGTACGAGCGCGTGCAGCGCCTCCTCGCCGCTGCGGGCGTGCACCACTTCAAAACCGTGCTTGGCGAGCACCGCGGACAGCGCCGCGGCGACGTGGTTGTCGTCCTCCACCAGCAGCAGCCGCATCGGCCCTCCCCCTCTCACCGGCTCGCGTCGCAGGCCATCAGGGCATCTACCGCGATCGGCGGCGGACCCGTCAAGGGGCAGCCGGTCCAGTACGGACATCTGTTACCCAGCCGGTACCGGCCCGTACGGAACGGACCGTTGCCCTCCGCAAACCGGTCGCCGGGCGCGTCCACGCACCCCGCGCCCCGTTCACCCAGAGTGTCCCTTTGCAGCCGGATCGTTATGCTCAATTTCCGCTCAGATGTACTGACGCTGATCGCGGTGCGTCACTACTGTCCTCTCAACCGAGGAGGACGGAGCTACCCGCCGATGAGCGAAGTATCGGTGACCAAGGACCCCGGGGGCCCCGCCCCGGCGTTGGACGAGCTGGTCGTGCTGACAGGGGTCAACAAGCATTTCGGCGCGCTGCACGTGCTCCAGGACATCGACCTGACGATCAGGCGCGGCGAGGTCGTCGTGGTGATCGGCCCGTCCGGGTCCGGCAAGTCGACGCTGTGCCGCACGATCAACCGCCTGGAGACCGTCGACTCCGGAAGCATCACCATCGACGGCAAGCCGCTGCCCCAGGAGGGCCGGGAGCTGGCGCGGCTGCGGGCCGACGTCGGCATGGTCTTCCAGTCCTTCAACCTCTTCGCGCACAAGACGGTCCTGGAGAACGTGACGCTGGGCCAGCTGAAGGTCCGCAAGGCGGACAAGAAGGCGGCCGAGCAGAAGGCCCGCGCGCTGCTGGACCGGGTCGGCGTGGGCACCCAGGCGGACAAGTACCCGGCCCAGCTCTCCGGCGGCCAGCAGCAGCGCGTGGCGATCGCCAGGGCGCTGGCGATGGACCCGAAGGTGATGCTCTTCGACGAGCCCACCTCGGCACTGGACCCGGAGATGATCAACGAGGTGCTGGAGGTCATGCAGCAGCTCGCCCGGGACGGCATGACCATGGTCGTCGTCACGCACGAGATGGGTTTCGCGCGCTCGGCGGCGAACCGCGTCGTCTTCATGGCGGACGGCCGGATCGTCGAAGAGGCCGAGCCGACGCAGTTCTTCGACAACCCGCGCAGCGACCGCGCCAAGGACTTCCTTTCCAAGATCCTGCACCACTGAGCCCGCAGTGGCCCCCGATGACTGCCCACACCCGCTGAACCGAAGGAACTTCACCATGAGGATGCGTAAGACGGCCACTGCGGCCACTGTGGTGCTCGCGCTGGCCGCGACGGCGACGGCGTGCGGCGGCGAGTCCGGCACGGCCGGCGACAAGCCCAAGGGCGAGAAGGTCTTCAGCGGGACGTACAAGGTCGCGAAGGACGTCAAGGTCGACTCCCCGACGCTGAAGAAGGCCCAGCAGCGCGGCAAGATCATCGTGGGTGCCAAGGCGGACCAGCCGTTCCTGGGCTTCCAGGACTCCAACGGCAAGCGCACGGGCTTCGACATCGAGATCGCCAAGATGATCGCCGCCGACCTCGGCTTCTCCGCCAAGCAGATCGAGTTCAAGACGGTCGACTCCAACGTCCGCGAGACCTCGATCTCCAAGGGCCAGGTCGACTACTACGTCGGCACGTACACGATCAACGACGAGCGCAAGAAGCAGGTCGGCTTCGCGGGCCCGTACTACACCGCGGGCGCTGACCTGCTGGTGCGCAAGGACGAGAAGAAGATCACCGGGCCGGACTCCGTCAAGGGCAAGAAGGTCTGCTCGATCGTCGGCTCCACGCCGCTCCAGGAGATCAAGAAGCCCAAGTACGGGGCCGACACCACGGAGCTCTCCAAGTACTCCCTCTGCGTCAAGCAGCTGCTGGACGGGCAGGTCGACGCGGTCACCACGGACGACGCGATCCTGAAGGGGTACGCCGCGGAGCGTCCCACCAAGCTGAAGCTCGTGGGCAAGCCGTTCACCGAGGAGCCCTACGGCGTCGGCATGAACAAGGACGACAAGGCGCTGCGCGACGCGGTCTCCGACGCGATCGAGGCGCACATCAAGAACGGCGACTACCAGAAGGCGTACGAAGGCACGCTGGGCAAGTCCGGCTCGCCGTACAAGGCGCCGAAGACGCCGCTGCCCCGCTACTGACCGCACCGCTCACCACCGGCCCGAGCCGGCCGCGCCCCGTACGCCCGCCGCGGCGGGCGTACGGGGCGCGCTGCCTCGTGAACGTCCCTGTACGGGGCCGGCGTCCCGCGCCCGTCCGCCGCCACCTTCTCACCGCCACCGCGGAGACCCCATGAACGTACTCCTCGATCATCTCCCGCAGTTCCGCGAAGGCTTCCTGGGGACCCTCGCGCTCACCGCGGCCAGCGGGGCACTCGCTCTTGTCCTGGGCATCCTCATAGCCGGCTTCCGCGTCTCCCCCGTACCGCCGCTGCGCGCCTTCGGCACCGGCTGGGTCACGCTGCTGCGCAACACGCCGCTCACACTGCTGTTCCTCGTCGCGTTCTTCATCGTCCCGCAGATCTTCTTCCCCGGCACGAGCCCGTTCGTGCTGGCCACGCTCGCGCTCGGCTTCTACACCTCCTCGTTCGTCTGCGAGGCGGTGCGATCCGGCATCAACACCGTGCCGCTCGGTCAGGCGGAGGGCGCCCGCAGCATCGGAATGACCTTCTTCCAGACCCTGCGCATGATCATCCTGCCGCAGGCCACCCGCACCGTGATCCCGCCGCTGAGCAGCATCTTCATCGCGCTCACCAAGAACTCCGCGATCGCGGGCGCCTTCAGCAACACCGAGCTGTTCAACGTCTCCAAGCTGCTGAGCGACAAGGGCTTCGCCATCGGCTGGATCTTCCTGTGGATCGCGCTGGCCTACCTGATCATCACCTTCACCATCAGCGGCCTCTTCCGGCTGCTGGAGCGCCGCCTGGAGGTGGCCCGATGAACGCGCTCAGCGAGAACACCCTCACGAAGTGCCCGTCGCCCGAGCGCACGGCCGAGCGAAGCAAGGCGGAAGCATGAGCAGCAGTGTCCTCTACGACGCACCTGGTCCGAAGGCCCGCGTACGCAACCGGGTCTACTCGGTCGTCGGCGCGCTCGCCGTGCTCGCCCTCATCGTGTTCGCCATCATGCGGCTGGCCGCCAAAGGCCAGCTGGCACCGGAGATGTGGGACATCTTCAATTACGCCGGGGTGCGCACCACGATCCGCGACGGCGTCCTGACGACGCTCCAGGTCTTCGCGGTGGCCGCGGTGCTGTCGCTGGTCCTCGGCGTCCTGCTGGCCGTGGGCCGGCTCTCGGACCACAAGCCGGTGCGCTGGCTGACCACGGGCTTCATCGAGCTGTTCCGTGCCGTCCCGCTGCTGATCACGATCTACGTGCTGTGGGTGCTCTTCCTCAGCTACAAGACCGAGTTGGGCTTCACCGGTGAGGGAACGCAGTTCTGGGCGCTGGTCATCGGCCTGACCGTCTACAACGGCTCCGTCCAGGCGGAGGTGCTGCGCGCGGGCATCAACTCCGTGCCCAAGGGACAGAGCGAGGCCGCGTACGCGATCGGCATGAGCAAGACGCAGGTCATGACGTCGGTTCTCATCCCGCAGGCAGTCCGCGCGATGCTCCCGACCATCATCAGCCAGCTCGTGGTGACCCTCAAGGACACCTCTCTCGGCTATGTCATCACCTACCAGGAGCTGCTGTACGCGATCCAGCAGCTGGCCGGCAACACGGTCGTCAACGACGAGAACCCGTACGTGCCGATGATCATCGTCGGCGGTGCGATCTACGTGGCGATGTGTCTGCTGCTCTCCGCGCTCGCCAACTGGATCGAGCGTCGCGGCCGCCGCGCCAAGACGGGCATCGCGGTCGCCGGGGCGGGCCAGCCGCTGGCCGCGGGCGACGCCATGGACGCCATCGACGGGGCGACCACCAGCGGGCCGGCCGGCAAGTAGCAACGCCGTACGCGGACGCATCCCCGCACCCGCCGGACCGATCCCTCGCAGCCTTCCTGGACAGGGATCGACCGAAGCACGGACGAACATGGTTGAGGCAGCGGCCGATGCGCCGCTGCCTCTGTCACTTGACGGGGCACGCCCGCACTGGGTTGCATACGCTGTGTGATCGCGCACCGGGCCTCAACTGCCAGTCCACGTACGTCCCGTAAGAACCTGCGGCTGAGCCCCGGTCAGGTCGGCTCGAGCCGCACGGTGCGCGCTGCCGCCAGACGCCGGACGGACCTCGCGGCGGAACCACCGGTGCCGTCCGGCGGGCCCGCGAGAACACCTGCCGGGCGCCGGACCGCCCGCCGCGGTGCCGCTGTCGCCCCCGACAACCTCCGCTTCCGGGGAGCGTCGTGGACCCGGTGATCGTGGCCGGGGCCGGCCCGGTCGGCCTCTCCCTCGCCGTTGCCCTCGCCCGGCTCGGCATCCCCGTCGTCGTACTGGACGAGACCGACGGCCGCGAAGAGGTCCGGCTCGCCCGTACCGCCGTGCTCCGCCCCGACACCGCCGCCTTCCTCGCCCGCCTGGGCTGCGCCGAGACGCTGGGCGCCGAGGGCACCCGCTGGACGGCCTGGCGCACGATGCAGCGCCGGCGGCTGCTGGACCGGACGGAATTCGCGGGGACGGGGACGGGGGCGGGGACGGCCACCGGCACAGGGGTCGTGGCCGTCAGGGCGGAGGAGGCTGCCTGGACGGAAGGGGTCGTCAGGGCGGAAGGGGCTGCCCGGACGGAAGGGGCCGGAGAAGACGGCTACGCTGCCGACGGTGCCGGTGCCGGTGCCGGTGACGGCCTGGGCGAAGGGCCGGACCGGGGCTCTCGCGGGGGGCCGTCGGCCGCTCACGGAAGGCCGCTCACGGCGCGCGCGCTGACCGGCGCGGCGCACGACGACGGCATGCACGCCTTCCTGTCGCCCATACACGTGCCCCAACACGCCCTCGCCCGCGCCCTCCGCACCGTCCTCGACCACGAACCGCTCGTACAGGTCGTCACCGACAGCCGCGTCGACGAGCTGACCCAGGACCGCGACGGCGTCGGCGTCCACACTCGTGGCCCCAATGGCACATGGTGGCGCGGGAGTTACGTCATCGGCTGCGACGGCCCGCGGTCGACCGTACGCAAGCTGCTGGACATCCGTTTCCCCGGCCGTACCGCCGTCGAACGGCACGCCGTCGCCGCCCTGCGTACCGAACTCCCCTGGCCCGGCGAGGCCTTGCTGCACCGCGCGCCCCCGCGCGGCGGCGCCGCCGGAGCGGGCCGGGCCGGGATCATCGGCGGGCCGGCCGGCGAGGTGACGGCCCGCCCCCTTCCGGACGGCGTCTGGCGGCTGGACTGGCTGCTGCCGCCGGGCCGCGACCTGGTCACCCCGGACGCACTCGTGGCACGCATCCGGGACACGCTGGGGGGCTGGGCGGCCGGTACGGATACGGGCCGCCGGGTCGAAAGGGGCGGAGCCGGCGCGGGAGGAGTGGGCGCGGGCGGAGCCCTCGTGGGCGAGGCCGGTGCCGGAGCGGACGAGGGGACGGGTCCGGGCGGTCGTCGGGACGACGGTGGGGGCGGCCACGGGGGCGGCTCGCTCGTCCCTCCGTACGAACTGCTCGACACCGGGGTCCACGCCGTCCACCACCGGCTCGCGCGGCGCTGGCGCTCCGGGCGGGCGTTCCTCGCCGGGGACGCCGCGCACCTGCTCGGCGCGCTGGGCACACAGGGCCTGGACGAGGGGCTGCGGGACGCCGAGAACCTCGCCTGGAAGCTCGCGCTCGCCTGGCACCACGGCGCCTCGGACACGCTGCTGGACAGCTACCAGGCGGAGCGCAGGAACGCCGTCGCCGCCCGCCTGCGCGCCGCGGACCAGGCATTGCCGTTGCTGCGCGACGGCGGGGCCCGGGGGCGGCTGCGGGGTGTGGTCACGGCGGCCGGGCGCGGGCGGACGTCGCTGCTGACGGACGGGCACCTGGGGCGGGGGCCGCTGGGCGCGCCTCCGGTGTACGACCGGTC
>NZ_JBEPFC010000019.1:0-77293 GCF_040301705.1 Streptomyces sp. NPDC000151
CACCGCGGCGAACCGCTCGCGGCGCCCGCGGTCACCCCGGTCCCGTACCTCTCCCACGACCCCGCGTGCTGCGCGCTCGCCCGGCCGCCCACCGGCCCGGCGCCCGCCACCGATCCCTGCGCCCTCCTGCCCGTACTGCGGATATAGCGCCGCCGCGCGATCCGGTCCGTCCGTTGGACCGGTCGTCGCTCTCCGGCAGCAACCCCGGTATCCGCATCCGTACGTCAGGAGCACACCCATGTCCGCAACCGCTTCACCGGGCCGCCGCCTCGCGGCCGTCGGCGCGATCCTCGCCCTCATCGTCGGCCTCGTCGCCCTGGGCATCGCCGTCGGCACGGCCGTCGAGGGCGGCGGCAGCCACCGGGCCGCCGAGCCCGGACCCGCCGCGTCCGTCGAGACCGAGGACCCCGGCGGCCGCCAGAAGATGTACGACGACCTCGCGAAGCAGACCTCGCGCCGGGAGAAGGGCGACGCACTGGCGATCGGCCGCACCGACGCGCCGGTCGTGCTCGTCGAGTACGCCGATTACCAGTGCGGCTTCTGCGGCCGCTTCGCCCGCGAGACCCAGCCCGAACTGATCGAGAAGTACGTGGACGAGGGCGTCCTGCGCATCGAGTTCCGCAACTTCACCCTCTACGGCGAGGACTCCGAGCGGGCGGCCCGGGCGTCCTGGGCCGCCGGGCAGCAGGGCAGGTTCTGGGAGCTGCACGACGCGCTGTACGCCAAGAGCCGCAAGGGCTCGGCGCTCGCCGAGGGCAAGTTGGTCGAGCTGGCGCGGGACAGCGGCGTGAAGGACATCGACCGCTTCCGGCGCGACATGAAGAGCGACGCGTCGGCGGCCGCGCTGGACCGCGACCAGCAGGAGGGCTACCAGCTCGGCGTGCAGTCCACGCCGTCGTTCCTGGTCAACGGGGCGCCGATCGCCGGCGCCCAGCCCACCGCCACCTTCACCCAGGCCATCGACGAGGCCGCCGACCGGGTGGGGAAGAGCGGGGCGGGGAAGAGCGGGGGCGGCAAGTGACCGACATCGGCTACCTCGCCGCCTTCCTGGGCGGCGCCCTCGCCCTGCTCAGCCCGTGCAGCGCGCTGCTGCTGCCGGCCTTCTTCGCGTACTCGCTCGCCACGCCCGGCCGGCTGCTGGCCCGTACCGGCGTGTTCTACCTGGGCCTGTCGGTCACGCTGGTGCCGCTCGGCGCCGCCAGCACCGCCGCGAGCCGGCTCTTCAACGGCCACCGCGACCTGCTCATCGCCGTCGGCGGCTGGGTGGTGATCGCGATGGGCGTGCTGCAGATCCTGGGGCTGGGCTTCGCGTCCCGCCGTGCGCAGTCCGCCGCCGCCCGGATCACCCCCCGCTCCGCCGTCTCGACCTTCCTCCTGGGCTGCGTCTACGGCCTCGCGGGCTTCTGCGCCGGGCCGATCCTGGGCGCCGTGCTCACGGTCACGGCGGTCAGCGGCTCGCCCGTGTACGGCGCGTCGATGCTCGCGGTGTACGCGCTGGGGATGGCGCTGCCGCTGTTCGTCCTGGCCCTGCTCTGGGACCGTTTTCAGCTCGGGCGGCGCGGCTGGCTGCGCGGCCGCGAATTCGGCGTCGGGCCGCTGCGCCTGCACACCACTTCGCTGATCTCCGGGCTGTTCTTCATCGGCATCGGAATTCTTTTCCTGGCGTTCAACGGCACGAGTGCGCTGCCCGGAATTCTGGACACCGAATCCGAATTCCGGCTGGAGGAATGGGTGTCCGGCGTCGCCGCCGCCGTGCCGGATTCCGTACTGATCGCGGCGGCCGCGCTCGTGGTCGCGGCGGTGCTCGGCCGGATCGCGCTGCGTCCGGAAAAGCAGACGAAGGACTGATCCCACCCATGGGGGACGCGTAGGGCCATTCGGCTCATATCCGGGGCGGCGGCCGGTGACCTTCCGTGGCGTACGCGGGATGGCGCCGGCCGGCCGCTACGTTGCCGTGCCATGGACGCCCTCCTCTTCGCCGGTCTCTTCGCCACGCTCCTGTGCATCGTGGGCCAGCGGAGCCGGCTGGCGGTGGTCGCGGTGTGGTCGGCGATGTTCGCCGCCGTCGTGTGGCTGATGGCGCATCATGTCAGCGGAATTCTCGCGCTCGGTCTCGCGCAATGAACCGCGCCGCGTCCCGCCGGGGCGCAATGAATCGCGCCGCGCCCCGCCGGTCCGTTCCCGCCGGCGGACCGGAAACGGCTGGACCGACGACTGGACCGGAGTTTTCTTTGTCATGAGTGCACTGCTGACCGGGCGGATGACCACGCCGATGAGTACGCCGGCGATTCCCGCACTGGATCCCGGGCCGCCGGGAATCATCGCCCGCGCGCAGTACTGGTTCGCCTGCCTCTTCGTGACCGGCTGGACCGCGGTGCTCTGCGCCGGGCTGTACCTCCAGTTCGTCGCCGGGGAAGCGCCGTGCCCGCTCTGCGTCGTACAGCGGATGTTCATGGTGCTGGCGCTGCTGGGCGCCGCGCACATCGTCCGGCAGGGGCTGCGCGGCGCGGTGCCGCGCCGGGACTACCTCATGGGGTGGGGGCTCGCGCTGGTCGGCTGCACGGCCGGTTCGCTGGCGGCGGGTTGGCAGGCGCTGCCGTACCTCCTGCTCGGCGGCCGGGCGCACGGCGGCGGGCCCCACGGCGGCGCGGCGTACGGCAGCGGGGCGTACGGTGACGCGGTCCAAGGGCTGCCGGCCGGCGTCTGGGCGTGGCTGTTCTTCCAGGCGTCCGTGCTCGCGATCGCCGCCGTGCTGGTCACCTCGCACCTCACCACGGCGCGGCGGATCCCCACGCAGGGCCTGCACCGCACGGCGGGGCAGGCCGCGCTGCTGCTCGCCGGAGTGGTCATCGCGGTGAGCGCGGTGGCCGTCTTCCTCCAGACGGGACTGCACGCCTTCCTGCCCGTCGCCCCCAGCCGCTACCAGCTCCTGTACGACCTGGGGATGCGAGGCTGAGGCGCGCGGGCCGTCAGGCCGTGCGGCGCAGGGGTGGGTGCGGGTGGGCGTCCGCCCGGCGTCGGCGGTCGTTGCACAGCAGGCACTTGCCGTACCCCGGCGGCAGCGGGTCTTCGGGGTCGCCGTACAGCGGGTCCACCGCGCCGTGCGGATGCGCGGCGCAGCCGGTCGGGCTGCCGGTCGGCCCGTCGTCGGAGCCGAGCGATCCGGCGGCGGTCAGGGCGCGCCGCAGGACGTCGACCAGTTGGTCGGCGTCCCGTCGGCTGGGGGCCGTCTGCAGGCCCGAGGCGAGGTCGGCGGCGAGGGTGAGCGCGGTCTGGAGTTCGCGCAGGTCTGCGTGACTCATGCTCCGGAGCGTAGGCGCACCCACTGACAGTTGATCTTCCGATCGCACTTGGTGGCATCCCATGGCCCGATGCATGCCCGTCGGCGGCCACGATTCACCGTCCCGTGGCGGAAGACCCTCTTGCGGGGGCATGACATTTTCCGTGCCGGACGGGGAGCGCCCGGGCAGGGGCCCGGCGGCCGGCCGGGCCCCCGCGCCGCCTCAGGGCGCGATCGGCAGTTCGCGCTTGTGGGCCGTCAGGCGATAGCGGCGCACGATCGTCTCGTACGTCTGCTCGCTGACCGGCTTGCCCTCCAGGAAGTCGTCGATGTCGTCGTACGTGACGCCGAGCGCGTCCTCGTCCGCCTTGCCCGGGTCCAGCGTCTCCAGGTCGGCGGTCGGGGTCTTCCAGACCAGCTCGGCGGGGGCGCCGAGGGCCTCGGCCACCGCGCGCACCCGGCGCTTGGTCAGGCCGGTCAGCGGCACCAGGTCGGCGGCGCCGTCGCCGAACTTGGTGAAGAAGCCGGACACCGCCTCGGCGGCGTGGTCGGTGCCCACGACCAGGCCCTCCCGGGCGCCGGCCACCGCGTACTGGGCGATCATGCGCTGCCGGGCCTTGATGTTGCCCTGCACGAAGTCCTGGTGGTGGGCGTCGCGGAAGGCCGCCCCGCCCTCCAGTACGGCTTGCAGCGCGGCGTCGCTGGCCGGCTTCACGTCGACCGTGAGCAGCTGGTCGGCCTTGATGAAGGAGAGCGCGAGCTGCGCGTCGTGCTCGTCGGCCTGGACGCCGTAGGGCAGCCGCATGGCGTAGAACGTCGCGTCGTGCCCCGTCGCCCGGGCCCGCTCCACCGCGAGCTGGCAGAGCCGGCCCGCGGTGGTGGAGTCCACGCCGCCGCTGATGCCGAGCACCAGGGAGCGCAGCCCCGTGCCGGTCAGCCGCTCGGTGAGGAAGGCCACCCGGCGCTCGATCTCCTCGTGCGCGTCGAAGGACGCGGACACCTGGAGATCCCTGGCGATCTCCTGCTGCAGGCTCATGGACGCCGGGTCGGTCACGGTGGCTCCTCGTGGTCTCGCTGTGGCGCCGGGGCCCGCGGAGGGGCGGGCGGCACCGGCACACAGGCGCGTACGTACGAGGAAACTCTATTCGGCGTTCGCCCACTCCTTGAGAGCGGCCTTGCTGGAGAACTGGCCGACGTTCTTGTCGATCGGGCTGTCGGTGTACTGGTGGAAGCGCCACCTGGCCTTGATGCGCGGGTGGCCCGCGCTGACGTAGTCCGCTATCCACAGGCCGTCGCCCGCGTAGGACGTGGTGTCGTGGTTGAGCCAGAAGTCGCGGTTGCAGTACAGGAGCACCCGGTGGCGGTCCGGGCGCAGGGCCTTCACCTCGCGGATGAACTGGTCCTTCTGTGCGTTGCTCGCGTACGTCCCGGCGCTGGTGCGCTCCCAGTCCACTATCAGCACGTCGCCCAGTCTGGACGCGCACTTGTCGACGAAGTACCGGGCCTGCGCCGCGATGTTCCCCGGCCACAGGAAGTGGTAGAAGCCGACCACGCAGCCCGCCTCGCGGGCCCGCGACGCCTGGGAGCTCTGGTGGGGGTTGATGTAGGAGCGGCCCTCGGTGGCCTTGATGAAGACGAAGTCCAAGCCCTTGGTGGAGTACGTGGGCTGGTACGAGCTGACGTCGACGCCGTGCAGCATTGCAATCCTCCCGCAACCGTGCGATCACCAAGCGTCACTGCGAGTCCTTCATGGACATGCCCGCTGACGCAAGGTCTCAAAGGTCTTCCTGCCGTATTGGCCGTGCTCGCTGTCCCCCTCAACGTCCCCCGTGCACGACGGCTGTGCACGCTGCGTGACAAGTGCCGTCGATCGTCAAACGCCGCCAGGCGTGCGGGAGTTCCCGCGGGTAATACGGTGACGGGGTACGGGCGGGCGCGCAAGCAAAAAACGGCAACGGGTCCGACCCGCAAGGGTCGGACCCGTCATGGGGGCAGAAGGTCAGGCCGGGGGGCGGGGCGCGTAGCGCGCCACCAGCGCGCCCAGCGACGCCAGCGCAATCAGCATTACGAGAATCACCACCGTCGCCTGCCCCGAACTCCCCAGGGCATTCCGTGACCTGAGTCACATGTGGTTTCGAGGAGGGCGACGGGCCGCGTGCCGCTCACCGGGCAGGCCGGTACCGCTCAGCACTCGATGATGTTGACCGCCAGTCCGCCGCGTGCCGTCTCCTTGTACTTCACGCTCATGTCGGCGCCGGTCTCCTTCATGGTCTTGATGACCTTGTCGAGGGAGACGTGGTGCCGGCCGTCGCCGCGCAGCGCCATGCGTGCCGCGGTGACCGCCTTGGCCGAGGCCATGCCGTTGCGCTCGATGCACGGGATCTGCACCAGGCCGCCGACCGGGTCGCAGGTCAGCCCGAGGTTGTGCTCCATGCCGATCTCCGCGGCGTTCTCCACCTGCTCCGGGGAGCCGCCCAGTACCTCCGCCAGGCCGCCCGCCGCCATCGAGCAGGCCGAGCCGACCTCGCCCTGGCAGCCGACCTCGGCGCCGGAGATGGAGGCGTTCTCCTTGAAGAGCATGCCGATGGCGCCCGCGGCCAGCAGGAAGCGGACCACGCCCTCCTCGTCCGCGCCGGGCACGAAGTTCATGTAGTAGTGCAGGACGGCGGGGATGATGCCGGCCGCGCCGTTGGTGGGCGCGGTCACGACCCGGCCGCCCGCCGCGTTCTCCTCGTTGACGGCCATCGCGTAGAGCGTGACCCACTCCATGGCGCGGGCCTGCGGGTCGCCCTCGGAGCGCAGCGCGCGGGCCGCGTTCGCGGCGCGCCGGCGCACCTTCAGGCCGCCGGGCAGGATGCCCTCGCGGCTGGTGCCGCGGCTGACGCACGCCTGCATGACGTGCCAGATCTCCAGCAGCCCGGCGCGGATCTCCTCCTCCGTGCGCCACGCCTTCTCGTTCTCCAGCATCAGCGCGGAGATCGACAGGCCGGTCTCCCGGGCGAGCCGCAGCAGCTCGTCGCCGGTGCGGAAGGGGTACTTCAGCACGGTGTCGTCGAGCACGATGCGGTCGGCGCCGACCGCGTCCTCGTCCACGACGAAGCCGCCGCCCACCGAGTAGTACGTCTTCTCCAGCAGCGGGGCGCCGTGCGCGTCGTACGCGAAGAGGGTCATGCCGTTGGCGTGGTACGGCAGCGAGCGGCGGCGGTGCAGGATCAGCTCGGTCGACTCGTCGAAGTCGATCTCGTGCACATCGCCTATCTCGGCGTCCAGCAGCCGCAGCCGCTTCGTCGTGCGGATGCGCTCCACCATCGCGTCGGCCTTCTCGACGTCGACGGTGCGCGGCGAGTGGCCCTCCAGGCCCAGCAGCACGGCCTTGGGGGTGCCGTGGCCGTGCCCGGTGGCGCCGAGCGAGCCGAACAGCTCGGCCCGTACGGACGTGGTCTGCGCGAGGAGGCCGTCCTTCTTGAGGCGGCCCACGAACATCCGTGCCGCGCGCATCGGGCCGACCGTATGGGAGGAGGACGGGCCGATGCCGATGGAGAAAAGATCGAAGACGGAGATGGCCACGGTGGCGGACTCCTTTGTCTGCTCAGGGTGGGCGAGGGAGCGGGATACGTGCCGCGGGGCACGCGCCGCGGGAGCAGGCTGTTAACGGCGTAGATGGGACGTTTCTTCGCCGACTGTCGAGCCTAACGCGACCGAGGGGGCCTACGGGGCGGTCACTTCCTGTGGCGAGGCGCACAGGCCACGGGCCCGGGGACAGGATGCCCCGGGCCCGTGAAGCCCGTACGACCGCCGGATGGCGTTACTTGCCCAGCGCGGGGTACAGCGGGTGCTTGTCGGCGAGGGCGGTGACCCGGGCCTTCAGCGCCGCGGCGTCGAAGTCGGGCTTCAGCGTCTCGGCGATGATGTCGGCGACCTCGCGGAAGTCCTCGGCCTGGAAGCCGCGGGTGGCCAGGGCCGGGGTGCCGATCCGCAGGCCCGAGGTGACCATCGGGGGCCGCGGGTCGTTCGGGACGGCGTTGCGGTTGACCGTGATGCCGACCTCGTGGAGGCGGTCCTCGGCCTGCTGGCCGTCCAGCTCGCTGTCGCGCAGGTCGACCAGGACCAGGTGCACGTCGGTGCCGCCGGACAGGACGGAGACGCCGTGCTCGGTGACGTCGCCCTGTACCAGGCGCTCGGCGAGGATCTTGGCGCCCTCGACCGTGCGGCTCTGGCGCTCCTTGAAGTCCTCCGAGGCGGCGACCTTGAAGGAGACCGCCTTCGCCGCGATCACGTGCTCCAGGGGGCCGCCCTGGAAGCCCGGGAAGACGGACGAGTTGAGCTTCTTCGCGAAGTCCTTCTTGGCGAGGATGATGCCGCCGCGCGGGCCGCCCAGCGTCTTGTGGGTGGTGGAGGTGACGACGTCCGCGTACGGAACCGGGTTCGGGTGCAGACCGGCCGCGACCAGACCCGCGAAGTGCGCCATGTCGACCCACAGAGCGGCCTCGACCTCGTCGGCGATCCGGCGGAACTCCGCGAAGTCCAGCTGCCGCGGGTACGCCGACCAGCCCGCGATGATCACCTTCGGGCGGTGCTCCTTGGCGAGCCGCTCCAGCTCGGCCATGTCGACCAGACCGGTCGTGGCGTCCACGTGGTACGCGACCACGTTGAACTGCTTGCCGGAGAAGTTCAGCCGCATCCCGTGGGTCAGGTGGCCGCCGTGCGCCAGGTCCAGACCGAGGATGGTGTCGCCGGGCTTGGCCAGTGCGAACAGCGCGGCCTGGTTGGCGGAGGCGCCGGAGTGGGGCTGCACGTTGGCGTACTCGGCGCCGAACAGTTCCTTGACCCGGTCGATGGCGATCTGCTCGGCGACATCGACGTGCTCGCAGCCGCCGTAGTAGCGGCGGCCGGGGTAGCCCTCGGCGTACTTGTTGGTGAGGACCGAGCCCTGCGCCTCCATGACGGCGACCGGAGCGAAGTTCTCCGACGCGATCATTTCGAGGGTGGACTGCTGACGGTGGAGTTCGGCGTCGACAGCGGCGGCGACGTCGGGGTCGAGCTCATGGAGGGAGCTGTTGAGAAGCGACATGAGTCTTCCTGGGTGGGAGACACGGAGAGGGGCGGCGGGGCCCCTTTCCGTACGGCGGGCGGGCGTGGGTCAGCCTGCGGTGAAAGCGGTGTACTCGTCGGCGGAGAGCAGGTCCTCCGGCTCGCCGCTCAGCTTCACCTTGAACAGCCAGCCGCCCTCGAAGGGGGCGGAATTCACCAGCGACGGGTCGTTCGCCACGTCCTCGTTGATCTCCGTGACCTCACCGTCGACCGGGGAGTAGAGATCGCTGACGGACTTGGTCGACTCCAGCTCGCCGCAGGACTCACCCGCGGTGACGGTGTCGCCGACCTCGGGGAGCTGGGCGTAGACGACATCGCCGAGCGCGTTGGCCGCGTGCTCGGTGATGCCGACCGTCGAGACGCCGTCCACGGCGGCCGACAGCCACTCGTGCTCCTTGCTGTACCGGAGCTGCTGGGGGTTGCTCATGGTTCGATTCTCCTGGATGCGGGGGAATGGTCGTGCAGAGGGTCTTGACAGGTGAGACGCGAACGCGTCACTTCTACCGGCCGTACGGGTGCCGCGCGGCCGATTCTCCTGGCCTCGGTGGGCCGTGCGGTCACTTCTCCCGCTTGTAGAAGGGCAGCGCGACGACCTCGTACGGCTCGTGCTTGCCGCGGATGTCCACGGCGACGCCCTTCGTGCCCGGCTCGGCGTGCGCCGCGTCCACGTACGCCATCGCGACCGGCTTGCCGAGGGTGGGGGAGGGGGCGCCGGAGGTGACGGTGCCGATGGCGGTGCCCTCGGCGTCCACGACCGGGTAGCCCGCGCGCGGCACGCGGCGGCCCTCGGCGATCAGCCCGACCAGCTTGCGCGGCGGGTTCTGCTCGGCGCGCTCGGCGGCCGCCGCCAGCGCGTCCCGGCCCACGAAGCGGCCCTCGTTCCCGGCCTTCTCGAACTTCACGACGCGGCCCAGGCCCGCGTCGAACGGCGTCAGGGAGGTGGACAGCTCGTTCCCGTACAGCGGCATGCCCGCCTCCAGGCGCAGCGTGTCGCGGCAGGACAGGCCGCAGGGGACCAGCCCGGCGTCCTTGCCCGCCTCGGTCAGCGCCTCCCACAGCGCGACCGCGTCGGCGGGCCGGACGAACAGCTCGAAGCCGTCCTCGCCGGTGTAGCCGGTGCGGGCGATCAGCGCGGAGACGCCCGCGACGGTGCCCGGCAGACCGGCGTAGTACTTGAGACCGTCCAGGTCGGCGTCGGTGAGCGACTTCAGGATGCCCGCGGACTCCGGGCCCTGGACGGCGAGCAGCGCGTACGCGTCGCGGTCGTCCCGCACGGCGGCGTCGAAGCCGGCCTGCCGCCGGGTGAGCGCGTCCAGCACGACCTGCGCGTTGGAGGCGTTGGCCACGACCATGTACTCCCGGTCGGCCAGCCGGTAGACGATCAGGTCGTCCAGGATGCCGCCGTCCTCCTGGCAGATCATCGTGTACCGGGCGCGGCCCACCGCGACCTTGCCGATGTTGCCGACCAGCGCGTAGTCGAGGAGGTCGGCCGCCTGCGGGCCGGTGACGGTGATCTCGCCCATGTGGGAGAGGTCGAAGAGGCCGGCGCGGGTGCGGACGGCGACGTGCTCGTCGCGCTCGCTGCCGTAACGCAGCGGCATGTCCCAGCCGGCGAAGTCGGTCATGGTCGCGCCGAGGGCGCGATGCGTGGCATCGAGCGCGGTCTGGCGGGGTTCAGGCATGGCAGCGGGCTCCCGGGATGGACGACAGGGACGTATCGGACGTCTCCCCATCTGTCATCGGAACCTGAGAGGTTCACCGACAGCCCCCGTCGGGGGCTTCGGCTTGCACCTTGGGTGGGGCCGCACCCGGGCGGCCCGCTTTTCAGATCTGCCTCGTCCGCGCAGTACAGGGGCCTGAGAGATTCAAGGGAGTACTTGCTCCTTCGGCGCCCCGCCGTGGCTTGGCGGGAACTCTCCCGCGCGGATTCAAGCGGCCGGTATGCAGTTGGGCGCCGGTGTGCGGTCACGGTGCACGTGGCGCGCACATCATTGCACGGGAGCGCCGGATAGCCGAGCCCCGGCCCGCACGCCCCGGAGAACCCGCCATGACCTGCCCTCCGCTTGAAGCTCATTACCTTTTCTTGACACTCTGCGGGTAAGCGCCTGGGACTGCACCACGGTGCACGCGCAGGCTTCGACGGGGGATCCGGGGAACGGGACGGGGAGGGCGATCACGGTGCAGAGGCAAGCCGCATACGCGACGACGTCGGGGGTCGCGCGCGGCGCGGTGCCGCGCCGGGCACGCGCGCCCAAGGCGGTGGTGCGCCCCGGCCGCGGCGCCCCCGTGACGGATCTGCGCGGAACGGAGGGGGACCGGGCCGTCCGCGCGCTGGACTTCCCCGCCCGCGGCCTGGTGGTGGTCTCGGGCCTGCCGGGCAGCGGCAAGAGCACCCTCATGCAGCGCGTGGTGCCCGCGCTGGACCGGGCCGGCGCGCCCGTCCACCGCATCGACTCCCAGGACGTACGGGAGCGCTGGGCGGCCGGCCGGCTCGGCGCGCTGCCGTACGGCCTGGTCAGGCCGCTGGTGCGGGTCGCGCACTACTACGGCCTGCGGCAGGCGCTGCGCTCCGGCGGCAGCGTGGTCGTGCACGACTGCGGCACGCTCGCCTGGGTGCGCCGCTGGATCGCGCGCACCGCCCGGCGGGACGGCCGCGAGCTGCATCTGCTGCTGCTCGACGTGGCGCCGGAGGTGGCCCTGTCCGGGCAGCGGGCCAGGGGCCGCGGCGTGTCCGGTTACGCCTTCGCGCGGCACCGGCGCGCGGTCCGGCGGCTGCTGGCCAGGGCCCGGTCGGCCCGGCTCCCGAAGGGGTTCACGGCGACGGTGCTGCTGGACCGGCGGGCCGCGGACGCGCTGGAGCGGACGACCTTCGGCTGACGGGACCCGCCCGTTCCGCGCTCGGGTGTACGACAGCCGAGAGAGCTCGCGTGTGAGACGGCCGAGAGAAAACGGCCGGTCGGACGCTAGGGTTTCCGACCAGGCAGCGCGGTACGAAGCGGGTGGTGACCATGGACATTCCGGAGCAGAGCATCCCTGGGCAGGGCATGACCGACCAGAGCATTCCGCAGTTGGCCTGGCCGGCCAACGAGCTGGAAGAGGTGCTCGCCGCGTCGGTCGGCCACCCCCATGCCGGCGCCCGGATCGTCGAGGTGCTCGGCCGCAGCCGGGTATGGGTGCCGCTGCCCAAGGGCGGCGGCCCCGAGAGCGCCGGCTTCGGCCGGCCCGGCCTGGACCTGCCCACGGTGGAGCTCCCCGACGGCCTGGCGTACGTCCCCGTCTTCAGCTCGGAGCAGGAGTTCCTGCGGGTCGTCGGGGCGCACATGCCGTGCACGGTCGCGCCGGCCCGCGAGTTCGCCCGCGGCCTGCCGCCGAAGATCGGCATCGCGGTGAACCCGGACGGCACGGTCGGCGTGCCGCTGCCGCCGCCCGCCGTGGCCGAGCTGTGCCGCGGTGACGTGCCGCGCGAGGGCCTGCCCTCCGGCGGCCGGGTGCGGCTGTACGAGCCGGACTGGCAGGACGAGCCGGTGGACTTCCTCGCCGCGGCGGGCCTGGAGTTCTCCGGCGTCCCGTACGTCACCACCGCCCGCCGCTGCCTGGCGAACATCGAGGGCGACGCGCCCACACTCTTCGTCGGCGTGCAGGTCGCCGACCCGGCGGCCGCGATCCAGGACCAGGCGCAGCGGGACGGGGCGCTCGCCGCCCTGGGCCGGGCGCTCGGCGCCGTACCGGTGCCCTGGCCGGTCCAGCTGGTCATGCTGGACATCGCGCAGGACCCGGTCGTGGACTGGATGCGGGAGCGGGTCCGGCCGTTCTACGCCCAGGACCTGGTGTAGCGCCGCGGCCGTACGGAGACGGACCGGCGGCCCGGACCGGGGCGGAACGCGCGCGCCCGGCACCGGCCGGGCGCCGGACCCGCCCTGAGAGCCTGTGTCATGCCCCCGGCCGGGCGCCCGCCGCCTGGCACGCACGCTCGCGGCGTTGCCGAAACGCCCTAGTAGCTCCGCTACGAGGACGCTCCGGCGCCTTGCGATCGCACGCACCAGACGACGTTCGCTGATCCGACCGGGGGCATGACACAGGCTCTAAGCTGGTGCAATGACCGGGCGGGCGCCCCCACGTGCCTGCCGAGAGAAGGGACGGGGACACGTGAGCGCGGGTGCGCATCAGGGAGCGGCGGGCGGCCAGGTCGAGCAGGTGCTGCAGCAGGTCTCGCCCGGCCGCTACGACGCCTACGAGGCGCTGC
The DNA here is from genome assembly GCF_040301705.1 of Streptomyces sp. NPDC000151. Lineage (NCBI taxonomy): Bacteria > Bacillati > Actinomycetota > Actinomycetes > Kitasatosporales > Streptomycetaceae > Streptomyces > Streptomyces sp. NPDC000151. Next base: position 12,615 of record NZ_JBEPFC010000019.1, read on the forward strand.
TGCAGGCGCTGGCCGGGGGCCAGGTGTGGATGCTGCTGTGGCAGGGCGGCGCCGGGGCCCCCGATGCGCAGTACGGCAACATGGAGGTCGACGGGCTCGGCTACGCCCCGTGCGTGACCTCCCCGGCGGAGCTCGCGGCCAGCGGCTGGAGCCGCGCCCACGAAGTGGTCTCCGGGCCGGAGATCGCCGCCGCGCTCTACCCCGACCGCTGGGGCCTGTGGCTGAACCCGCACGCGCCGGGCGGCGGCGTCGGCATCCCCTGGCTGGACCTGCGCCGGATCGCCGGCGGCCTGGACCGGCTGCCCGCCGGGCCGCTGCGGATCACCGAACCGGCCGTGGAGATCCCGCAGTTCTACGCCCTCCTCGGGCAGAACGCGCACCGCACCCCCGCCGTCCGCTCGCTGCGCCGCGCCTGGGTGCAGCCCGCGCTCGGCGTCCCGTACCTGGCGATCGGCCTGGAGCTGTACGACACGGGGCCGGCCGCCGTGGAGTCCGTACGGCTGATGATGCAGCAGTCCATCGGCGCGGTTCCGGAGGGACTGCCCGTCTCGACGGTGGCGATGGACGACGAATACGACCCGGTCGGCATGTGGATGCGTGCCTACGCCCGCCCCTTCTTCGACCGCGGGGCACAGGACCCCGCCGCCGCCCCGGCCGCCTCGTACGGCTACGGCTACCCCCGCCCTTACTGAGGTCACCCGCGCCCTTCACCGCGGCGCGAAAGCGCCGTCGCCCCGCGCGCCGTCGCGTGCCGAATTGCCCTCCTGTGTACCGTCGTTGAGGTCACCTCCGGGAGGGTGTACGAACCGCTCAGCCGTCCCGGATGTCCGTATAACGGAATGCCGTGGAGCACATCACAGTTGCGCATCCTTTCCCCGGCAGGGCTGGTGACTGATCGCGACTCGGATGAAGACTCCCGCAGCAGGGTCTGGACCCTGTGTGCGACGGGCAACGACCGCTGTCGCGCGGACATCCGAAAAACGCTGAGCTGCAAGACCTCCGGACCGTCCGCCGGCGCGCACACCAGTGATGTGAACCGAGCCGCCGACGCGGCGGACATGGGCCGGCCAGAGCGCGGCCGAGAGGGGTCTAAGGCACGTGACCGCACCGATCGAGACCACCGGCGCGGCTGCCGAGGCGCAGCCGGAAGCGGTGCTGGAAGGCGTGCCGAGCAAGCGGATCGAGGGCCGCTCGCTCGGCCAGATCGCCTGGCTGCGCTTCAAGCGCGACAAGGTCGCGGTGGCCGGTGCCATCGTTGTCATCCTCCTCATCGTGATCGCGGCGCTCTCCCGGCCCCTGCAGTCACTCCTCGGCCTGGACCCGAACGAGCCGAATCAGTCGCTGATCGACCCCAACACCACCCTGCCGCTCGGCGACTTCGGCGGCATGAGCGGGAGCCACCCGCTCGGCGTGGACCCCAAGTTCGGCCGCGACCTGCTCGCGCGGGTCCTGGAGGGCTCCTGGGTCTCGCTGATCGTGGCGTTCGGCGCGACGCTGCTGTCGGTGGCGATCGGCACGGTCCTCGGCGTGGTGGCGGGCTACTACCGCGGCCGGGTGGACGCGGTGATCAGCCGGATGATGGACGTCTTCCTGGCGTTCCCGCTGCTGCTCTTCGCCATCGCCATCTCCGCCTCGCTGCAGGGCGGCGCCTTCGGCCTGGAGGGCCTGCCGCTGCACATCTCGGTCCTGATCTTCGTGATCGGCTTCTTCAACTGGCCGTACATGGGCCGCATCGTGCGGGCCCAGACGCTGTCGCTGCGGGAGCGCGAATTCGTCGACGCGGCCCGGGGGATGGGCGCACGCGGCCCGTTCATCCTCTTCCGGGAGCTGCTGCCGAACCTGGTGGGGCCCATCGTCGTGTACTCCACGCTGCTGATCCCCTCGAACATCCTCTTCGAGGCGGCGCTCAGCTTCCTCGGCGTCGGTATCCAGCCTCCCCAGTCCTCCTGGGGCGGAATGCTGAACCAGGCGGTCAAGTACTACGAGGTCGACCCGCAGTACATGCTCGTCCCCGGCCTCGCGATCTTCGTCACCGTACTCGCGTTCAACCTGCTCGGTGACGGCCTGAGGGACGCGCTGGACCCGCGCAGCCGCTGACACACCTCCGGCAGCGCCGGGAGGTCCGGCAGTTCCACCGAAGTTTCCGACGAACGAAGGGGAAACCGAGCATCATGCGAAGGTCAGTTCCGGTCGCGGCGATCGCGGCCATATCCAGTGCGGGCCTTTTGCTGGCCGGCTGCAGTGGCGGCAAGGACGCAAGCGGCGGGTCGTCCGCGGCGAACGCCGCGACGAAGGGCGTCGTCAACGCCTCGGACGCGAAGGGCGGGACGGTCAACTACGCGATCAGCGACGCCCCCGAGTCCTTCGACCCGGGCAACACCTATTACGCCTTCATCTACAACTTCAGCCGTCTCTACGCGCGTCCGCTCACCACCTTCAAGCCGGCCCCCGGCGAGAAGGGCAACGAGCTGGTGCCCGACCTCGCCGAGTCGATGGGCAAGCCCACCGACGGCGGCAAGACCTGGACGTACAAGCTCCGCAAGGGCGTGAAGTACGAGGACGGCAAGCCCGTCACCTCGCAGGACGTGAAGTACGCGGTGGAGCGCTCCAACTTCGCGCGCGACACCCTCTCGCTCGGCCCGAACTACTTCCAGCAGTTCGTGGAGAACAAGGACAAGTACAAGGGTCCGTACAAGGACAAGTCCAAGGCCGGGCTGAAGTCCATCGAGACGCCGGACGACCACACGATCGTCTTCCATCTGAAGAAGGCGTTCGCGGAGTTCGACTACCTGGTGTCCGCGCCGCAGACCGCGCCGGTCCCGCAGGCCAAGGACAAGGGCGCCGACTACACCAAGAGCGTCGTCTCCACGGGCTCGTACAAGTTCCAGAGCTACCAGGAGGGCAAGCAGCTCGTCCTGGTGCGCAACCCGCAGTGGTCCGCCAAGACCGACCCGCTGCGCAAGCAGCTCCCGGACAAGATCGTCCTGAAGATGAAGGTCGCCCAGTCGACCATCGACAAGGACCTGCAGTCCGGCAACACCCAGATCGACCTCGCCGGGCGCGGCGTGGACGGCCAGACCCAGGCCCAGCTGCTGACCGACCCGAAGCTGAAGGCGAGCACGGACAACGCGCTCGGCCAGCGGCTCGTCTACACGGCGATCAACTCCAAGGTGAAGCCGTTCGACAAGCTGGCCTGCCGCCAGGCCGTGCAGTACGCGATCGACAAGCGCGCCGTGCAGACCTCGCTCGGCGGCCCGATCCGCGGTGACATCGCCTCCACCGTCCTGCCGACCGACATCCCCGGGTACCAGAAGTTCGACCTGTACCCGCAGAAGTACGACGCCAAGGACAAGCTGGACCTGACCGAGGCGAAGAAGAAGTGGAGCGAGTGCGGGGCCGGCAAGACCGACACCACCATCCTCGCCCGCTCGGACCGCCAGGACGAGGTCGACGCGGCCACCACCGTCATCGACTCGCTGAAGAAGATCGGCATCAACGCCAAGATCCAGCAGTACCCGACGAGCAAGTACTTCTCGGACTACGCGGGCGTGCCGAAGTTCAACAAGAAGAACAACGTCGGTCTGATCATGATGCAGTGGGGCTCGGACTTCCCGACGGGCTACGGCTACCTGCAGCAGATCCTGAACGGCAAGGCGATCAGCCAGTCCGGCAACACCAACCTCTCCGAGCTGGACGACCCGGCGATCAACAAGCTGCTCGACACCGCCATCGCCAACACCGACCAGGCCGCGCGCGAGAAGGCGTACGCCGAGATCGACAAGAAGACGATGGAGCAGGCGGTGATCGTGCCGCTGACCTACTTCAAGGTGCTGATGTACCGCTCGCCGGAGGCCACGAACCTGGTGTCCACCTCGGCCTTCAGCGGTCAGTACGACTACCTCAACGTCGGCGTCAAGAAGTAGCAGCCCCGGAAGGCAGGTGAAGGCATTGGTGCCCGCGGGCCGCCGCAGGCCCGCGGGCACCGACGCCGCAGTCCCGTGTTCTCGTACATCATCCGCAGGTTGATCAGCGCAGTGATCCTGCTGCTGATCGTCAGCGCGGTCACCTTCGGCATCTTCTTCCTGCTGCCGAAGCTGGCCGGGCAGTCCTCCGACCAGCTCGCGCAGCAGTACATCGGCAAGGCCCCCACCGCCGCGGACATCGCCGCGGTGAAGAAGAACCTCGGCTTGGACAAGCCGGTGTACGAGCAGTACTGGGACTTCCTCAAGGGCATCTTCGCCGGCGTCGACTACAAGTTCGGCCCCGACGTGGCGCACTGCCACCGGCCGTGTTTCGGCTACTCCTTCAAGACCCACATCGAGGTCTGGCCCGAGATCCAGTCCCGGCTCCCGGTGACCCTCTCGCTGGCCGCCGGCGCCGCCGTGGTCTGGGTCGTCTCCGGCGTCGCCACCGGCGTCCTCTCCGCGCTGCGTCCCGGCTCCCTCTTCGACCGGGCGGCGATGGGCGTGGCGCTGGCCGGTGTCTCGCTCCCCATGTTCTTCACCGGCGCCCTGGCGCTGGCCCTGTTCACGTACCAATGGCCGATCTTCGAGCGCAGCGATTACCTACCGCTGCTGGAGGATCCGTTCGGCTGGGCGCGCACGCTCGTCCTGCCGTGGGTCACCCTGGCGTTCCTCTACTCGGCGCTGTACGCCCGGCTCACCCGCGCCGGCATGCTGGAGACGCTGAACGAGGACTACATCCGTACCGCACGGGCCAAGGGCCTGCGCGAGCGCAAGGTCGTCGTCCGGCACGGCCTGCGCGCCGCGCTCACCCCGATCATCACCGTCTTCGGCATGGACCTCGGCCTGCTGCTCGGCGGCGCGCTCATCACCGAGCAGGTCTTCTCCCTCCAGGGCGTGGGCGCCTTCGCCGTCCAGGCGATCACCGCCAACGACCTGCCCAACATCCTCGGCGTCACCCTGCTCGCCGCCTTCTTCATCGTCCTGTGCAACCTGGTGGTGGACGTCCTGTACGCCGCCGTCGACCCGCGGGTGAGGCTCTCGTGACCGACTCCGACGACCTGACGAAGACCGCACCGGCGGCGGCCTCGGCCGCGATCGCCGAGCCGGTCGCGGAGGGCGGCGCGGCACCCACCGCGTTCCTCGAAGTACGCGACCTGAAGGTGCACTTCCCGACCGACGACGGCGTCGTGAAGTCCGTCGACGGGCTCTCCTTCAAGCTGGAGAAGGGCAAGACCCTCGGCATCGTCGGCGAGTCGGGGTCCGGCAAGTCCGTGACCTCGCTCGCCGTGATGGGCCTGCACCGGGCCTCCCGGCGGCAGCGCGACAAGGTGCGGATGTCCGGCGAGATCTGGCTGGACGGCCAGGAGCTGATCGGCGCTGACCCCGACGACGTACGGCGGCTGCGCGGTCGCGAGATGGCGATGATCTTCCAGGACCCGCTGTCCGCGCTGCACCCCTTCTACACGGTCGGCCAGCAGATCGTGGAGGCGTACCGCGTCCACAACGACGTGAACAAGAAGACCGCACGCAAGCGCGCGATCGAGATGCTGGACCGGGTGGGCATCCCGCAGCCCGACAAGCGCGTGGACGACCACCCGCACCAGTTCTCCGGCGGCATGCGGCAGCGCGCGATGATCGCGATGGCGCTGGTCAACAACCCCGAGCTGCTGATCGCCGACGAGCCGACCACCGCGCTGGACGTCACCGTCCAGGCGCAGATCCTGGACCTCATCCGGGACCTGCAGAAGGAGTTCGGCTCCGCCGTCGTCATCATCACCCACGACCTGGGCGTGGTCGCCGAGCTCGCGGACGACCTGCTGGTGATGTACGGCGGGCGGTGCGTGGAGCGGGGCCCCGCCGAGAAGGTCTTCTACGAGCCGCAGCACCCCTACACCTGGGGCCTGCTCGGCTCGATGCCGCGCATCGACCGCGATCAGACCGAGCGCCTGATCCCCGTCAAGGGCTCGCCGCCCAGCCTGATCAACGTCCCCTCCGGCTGTGCCTTCAACCCGCGCTGCCCGTACGCGGACGTCCCGAAGGACAACCTCACCCGTACGGTCCGCCCCGAGCTGCGCCAGGTCGACGGCCGGCACTTCTCCGCCTGCCACATGTCGCAGGAGGAGCGGGAGCGGATCTGGACCGAAGAGATTGCGCCGAAGCTGTGACCGAGACGACTGACGAACAGAACGCGACGAGCACGCCGGGGGAGGCCGCGCCGCTCCTGAAGGTGCGCGGCCTGGTCCGGCACTTCCCGATCACCAAGGGGCTGCTCAAGCGCCAGGTGGGCGCGGTGCAGGCGGTCGACGGCATCGACTTCGAGGTGTACCCGGGCGAGACGCTGGGCGTGGTCGGCGAGTCCGGCTGCGGCAAGTCCACGATGGGCCGGCTGATCACGCGGCTGGACGAGCCGACCGGCGGCCGCATCGAGTTCGAGGGCCGGGACATCACGCACCTGTCGACCGGCGGGATGCGCCCGATGCGCCGCGACGTCCAGATGATCTTCCAGGACCCGTACGGCTCGCTGAACCCGCGGCACACCATCGGCGGCATCGTCGGCACCCCCTTCCGGCTCCAGGGCGTCGAGCCCGAGGGCGGCGTGAAGAAGGAGGTGCAGCGGCTGCTGGAGCTGGTCGGGCTGAGCCCGGAGCACTACAACCGGTACCCGCACGAGTTCTCCGGCGGCCAGCGCCAGCGCATCGGCATCGCCCGCGCGCTCGCGCTCAAGCCCAAGCTGGTGGTCGCCGACGAGCCGGTCTCCGCGCTGGACGTCTCCATCCAGGCCCAGGTCGTGAACCTGATGGACGACCTCCAGGAGGAGCTGGGCCTGACGTACGTGATCATCGCGCACGACCTGTCCGTCATCCGGCACGTCTCGGACCGGATCGCGGTGATGTACCTCGGCAAGATCGTGGAGCTGGCGGACCGCAAGTCCCTGTACGAGGCGCCGATGCACCCGTACACCAAGGCGCTGCTGTCCGCCGTCCCCGTACCGGACCCCAAGCGGCGCACCGAGCGGGACCGCATCCTGCTCAAGGGCGACGTGCCCTCGCCGATCAACCCGCCGTCCGGCTGCCGCTTCCGCACCCGCTGCTGGAAGGCGACGGAGGTGTGCGCGACGACCGAGCCGCCGCTGGTGGCGCTGCGCACGGGGCACCAGGTGGCGTGCCATCACCCGGAGAACGCCCCCGACCAGGTGCCGGGCCAGGCCTCGGACGAGGCCCCGGAGTCGGTCGGTAAGGAGTCAACCACTCCGTAATTGCTGATGAGTTGGCAAAGTGACGGGTGTGACGGAACGGGAGAGTGCAGAGTCGGCGCGGTTGTTCATCATGCATCCGTGTGTTCGAAGGGACCGGCTCACCCATGGCACTCTCCCGTTCAGCACGTCACAGAACCCGCCTGCTCGCGCTCGCGATCGCGGCCGCCTCGGCGTTCACCGTCGCCGCGGCGCCCGGTGGCTCGCCCGGTGACCCGGGCGCAGGGGACACCTACTTCCCGAACCTGGGCAACGGCGGCTTCGACGCCCTCCACTACGACCTCGGCGTCCGCTACGACCCGGACACCGACCGCCTCGACGGCCGCACCACCCTCACCGCGAAGGCCACCGAGAACCTCAGCGCCTTCGACCTGGACCTGCAGAAGCTGGCGGTCGCCTCGGTACGGGTGAACGGCGAGCGGGCCCGCTTCGGCCGCTCCGGCGACGAGCTGACCATCACCCCGAACTCCGTCCTGCGCAAAGCCCAGCGCTTCACCGTGCGCGTCGAGTACGGCGGCGTGCCCGAGCCGCTCGGCGGCCCGATCGTCTTCGGCTCCCAGTACGGCTGGATGAAGACCGCGGACGGCGTCTTCGTCGGCTGCGAGCCCAACGCCGCCTCCACGTGGTTCCCCTCCAGCGACCACCCCGGCGACAAGGCCACGTACGACATCCGCATCGACGCGCCCAAGGGCCTGACCGGCGTCTCCAACGGCCGGCTGGTCGCCGCGTACGAGAAGCACGGCCGCTCCTACGCGCACTGGCGCGAGACGAAGCCGATGGCGACCTACCTCGCGACCGCCACCATCGGGAAGTTCGACGTCCGTACCGGCACCACGCCCGGCGGCGTCCCGGTCTACACGGCGATCGACCCGACCCTGCCCACCGGCGGCGTCGACGTCTACGGCGTCACCTCGGAGGCCACCGACTACTGGTCGAAGGTCTTCGGTCCGTACCCCTTCGAGGAGACCGGGGCGATCGTCGACGACATGCCGCAGGCGGGCTTCTCCCTGGAGACCCAGTCCAAGCCCGTCTACTCGGCCGTGCGCAGCGAGTCCACCATCGTGCACGAGCTGGCCCACCAGTGGTTCGGCGACTCCGTCTCCGTGGCCAAGTGGCAGCACATCTGGCTGAACGAGGGCTTCGCCACGTACGCGCAGTGGCTGTGGAGCGAGCACAAGGGGCAGCTCAGCGCGCACGACTCCTTCCTGAAGGCGTACCGGGCGCGGCCCGCCGACTCCGACTTCTGGAACGTGCGGGTCGGCGATCCGCAGCGGGACACGATGTTCTCCTCGGCGGTGTACCAGCGGGGCGCGATGACCCTGCAGGCGCTGCGCGAGCGCATCGGCGACAAGGCGTTCTTCCAGCTGCTGCCGGCCTGGACGCGGCAGCACCGGTACGGCAACGCCAGTACCGCGCAGTTCATCGCGCTGGCGGAGCGGATATCCGGGCAGCAGCTGGACGACCTCTTCGACACCTGGCTCTTCACGGACAGCAGGCCGGCGCTGCCGTAACGGGCGGGAAAATCGCAGGTGGCGGCGGGGAGAGTGCGCGCTTTCGCCGCCACCCGGCGAGAGGGTGAGACGCCTCTACCGGTCGGTAATAATTCCATGTACCGTGCACCGCATGGCAGAGGTGACCATAGGCAACAGCGAGTTCGACCGTGACACGGCCATCGTGCGCCGCTCTCCCGGCGTGTACGACGCGGAGCTCTCCGCGGGCTGGACGATCATCCACGCGGTCAACGGGGGCTACCTCCTCGCGCTGATGGGCCGCGCCCTGGGCGACGCGCTGCCGCACCCCGACCCGATGACGGTCACCGCCCACTACCTCACCGCCTCCCGGCCGGGACCGGCCGTGATCCGCACCGAGGTCGTGCGCACCGGGCGCACGATGTCGACCGGTACCGCGACCCTCGTCCAGTTCGAGGAGGACGGCACCGAGGTCGAGCGGCTGCGCGTACTGGCCGCCTACGGCGACCTCGACGCGCTCCCGGACGACGTCCGCACCACCGCCAAGCCGCCCGCCATGCCGCCCCTCGCGGAGTGCTTCGGGACCGACGCCGCGCCCGAAGGCCGCCCGGCCCTCCCCGGCAGCTCGGCGATCACCGACCGGCTCGACGTCCGCCTGGACCCCGCGACCTGCGGCTGGGCCGTCGGCGCGCCCAGCGGCAACGGCGAGATGCGCGGCTGGTTCGGCCTCGCCGACGGCCGCGACGCCGACCCGCTCTCGCTCCTCCTCACGGTCGACGCGCTGCCGCCCACCGCCTTCGAGATGGGCCTGAAGGGCTGGGTCCCCACCGTGGAGCTCACCACCCACATCCGCTGCCGCCCGGCCCCCGGCCCGCTCCGCGTCTCGATCACCACCCGCAACCTCGCCGGCGGCTTCCTCGAAGAGGACGCCGAGGTCTGGGACGCCGACGACCGCCTGGTCGCGCAGTCCCGCCAGCTGGCCCGGGCGCTGCTGGACTGAAGCGCGTAGGGTGCGCCTGACAGCGGTTTTACGGAGGGTGCCTCCGAGCGCCGGGCATGCGCCGGGTACGCGCTCCCGTAGGCTGCCCGGCAGCTCGTAGAATCGTGCGCACCATGGTTTACCTCGACCACGCCGCCACCACCCCGATGCTTCCGGAGGCGGTGCAGGCGATGACCGCCCAGCTGACCGTCACCGGCAATGCCTCCTCGCTGCATGCCGCCGGCCGGCGTGCCCGCCGTACCGTCGAGGAGGCCCGGGAATCCCTCGCCACCTCGCTCGGCGCACGCCCCAGTGAGGTGGTCTTCACCGCGGGCGGCACGGAGGCCGACAACCTCGCCGTCAAGGGCCTGTACTGGGCCCGCCGGGACGCCGAGCCGTCCCGTACCCGCGTACTGGCCAGCCCCGTCGAGCACCACGCCGTGCTCGACGCGGTCGAGTGGCTCGCCGAGCACGAGGGCGCGCGGGTGGAATGGCTGCCGGTGGACGCCCACGGGCGCGTGCACCCGGACGCCCTGCGCGAGGCGATCGCCACGGACCCCTCGGACGTCGCGCTGATCACCGTCATGTGGGCCAACAACGAGATAGGGACCGTCCAGCCGGTCGCCGAACTGGCCGCGGTCGCGGGCGAATTCGACATCCCGATGCACGCGGACGCGGTCCAGGCGTTCGGCCAGCTGGAGGTCGACTTCGGCGCGAGCGGGCTGGCCGCGATGACTGTGTCCGGGCACAAGATCGGCGGCCCGTACGGCATCGGGGCGCTGCTGCTGGGCCGCGCGTACGCGCCCGTGCCCGTGCTGCACGGCGGCGGCCAGGAGCGCCACGTACGCTCCGGCACCCTCGACACGCCCGCGATCGCGGCCTTCGCCGCGGCCGGCCGGCACGCCGTCGCGCACCGCGAGGAATTCGCGCGCGAGATCGGCGCCCTGCGCGACGAGCTGATCACGGCCGTACGGGCTGCCGCACCGGACGCCGTGCTCGGCGGCGACCCCGACCCGGCGGGCCGGCTGCCCGCCAACGCGCACTTCTCCTTCCCCGGCTGCGAGGGCGACTCCCTGCTGCTCCTCCTGGACGCGCAGGGCATCGAGTGCTCCACCGGCTCGGCCTGCACGGCCGGCGTCGCCCAGCCCTCCCACGTCCTGCTCGCCGCCGGCATGGAACCGGACCTGGCCCGCGGCACGCTCCGCTTCTCCCTCGGCCACACCTCCACGAAGGAGGACGTCGCGGCACTGGCGGAGGCGATCGGCCCGGTGGTCGAACGAGCACGGAGCGCGGGGCTGAGCTGAGCGGCCGGGCCGCCGGGCGCGACCGGTACGCGGCGGTGCCGGGCCCGGCGGCCGGGCCCGCGGCGGCCTACGCCGGGGCCTTCCCCGGGTCCCGGCCCTTCCCCGGATTCCGGGACAGCGCCTCCCGCACCAGCCCCATGTACCGGTCCCAGTCCCAGTGCGGCCCCGGATCGGTGTGATCGGCCCCCGGCACCTCGATGTGGCCGATGACATGCTTCCGGTCCGCCGGAAACCCGTACCGCGCACAAATATCCGCCGTCAGCCGCGCCGAGCTCTCGTACATCGCGGCCGTGAAGTCCTGCGGCCGGTCGACGAAGCCCTCGTGCTCGATGCCGATGCTGCGCTCGTTGTACTCCCGGTTGCCTGCGTGAAAGGCGACATCCAGCTCCCGGACGGTCTGCGCGACATGCCCGTCCTTCCGGACGACGTAGTGCGCGGCCGCGCCGTGATCGGGATTGCGGAACACCCGCAGGGCGGTCGCATAGCTGCCCTGCACCACATGGATCACCACCCGGTCGATCACATAGTCGGCCGGGCGGTCGGCCCGCCGCCAGTTCGTCCCGGACGCGGCGGACCACTGCGCGCTCCGATAGTCCACCTCGCCCGGTTTGCGCGGTTTCTCCTGACCGGGCAGTCGCCACCACCAGCGCGCCACCTCGTCGTGCGCCGCCAGCCCCGCGGCCGCCACCGCGACCGTCCCGCCGATCAGCACCGCGCGGCGGCCGATGTTTCTGCGGCCCGTGTGATCACCGTCTCCCATGCGCTGAACAACGCTCACCACCCGCCTCCCGGTTCCGCCCGGCGGCCGGACACCTCTCCCCGTCCACCCCTGTCAGCGGTTCCGTCTACTCTGGAAGAGCTATGACTGACGCTCCCCGCCGCCTTCGCGTGCTCGCCGCCATGTCCGGCGGTGTCGACTCCGCCGTCGCCGCCGCCCGCGCCGCCGAGGCGGGCCACGACGTGACCGGCGTACACCTCGCGCTCTCCGAGAACCCCAAGTCCTTCCGCACCGGCGCGCGCGGCTGCTGCACGATCGAGGACTCGCACGACGCCCGCCGCGCCGCCGACGTCATCGGCATCCCCTTCTACGTCTGGGACCTCGCCGAGCGCTTCCGCGAGGACGTGGTGGACGACTTCGTCGCGGAGTACGAAGCGGGCCGCACGCCCAACCCGTGCCTGCGCTGCAACGAGAAGATCAAGTTCGCGGCGCTCCTCGACAAGGCCCTCGCCCTCGGCTTCGACGCGGTCTGCACGGGCCACTACGCCACGGTCGTGACCCGTGAGGACGGCAGCCGCGAGCTGCACCGCGCCTCCGACATGGCCAAGGACCAGTCCTACGTCCTCGGCGTCCTGGACGAGCGCCAGCTGGCGCACGCCATGTTCCCGCTCGGCGACACGCTCACCACGAAGGCCGAGATCCGCGAAGAGGCGGCCCGCCGCGGCCTGTTCGTCGCGAAGAAGCCCGACAGTCACGACATCTGCTTCATCGCCGACGGCGACACCCAGGGCTTCCTCGCGAAGCGCCTGGGCCGCGCCGAGGGCGACATCGTCGACGAGACAGGCAACGTCCTGGGCACGCACGAGGGCGCATACGGCTACACCATCGGCCAGCGCAAGGGCCTCCGCATCGGCACCCCGGCCCCCGACGGCAAGCCGCGCTACGTCCTGGACATCTCCCCGGTCGACAACACGGTCACGGTCGGCCCCGCCGCTTCCCTCGACGTGACGGCCCTCACCGCCATCCGCCCCCGCTGGTGCGGCACCCCGCCGGCCGGCCCCGGCACCTACACCGCCCAGCTCCGCGCCCACGGCGACGAGACGGAGGTAACCGCCGAGCCCACCGAGGACGGCTTCAAGGTCACCTTCACCACCCCGGCCCGAGGCGTCGCCCCCGGCCAGGCCGTCGTCCTGTACGACGGGACGAGGGTGGTCGGCTCGGCGACGATCGCGACCACCACGCGGGCCACGGCGGGGGTATGACACAGGCGCTATGGCTGGAAACCGCCCCATCTGACGACACGACGTCCATGCGGGGACCTGTATACGCCGTTTATGCAGGTCAGCGGCGTGGTCTGTACGATCCCCAGGCGCTGTCGACGTCATACGGGGGTTTCAGATGTTCGGAATCGTCAGGCCCTGCACGCATCGCCTGACCGAAGGGCTCAAAGCGGAGTGGATGGCCCATCTGTGCGGCCTCTGTCTCGCGCTGCGTAACGATCACGGGCAGTTCGCCCGGGTGGTCACGAACTACGACGGCCTGATCGTTTCCGTACTGACGGACGCTCAGACCGGCCGTGCGACGGCCGCGCGCCGCACCGCGGGCCCCTGCCCGCTCCGCGGCATGCGGACCGCTTCGGTGGCGCGGGGAGAAGGCGCTCGGCTCGCCGCATCGGTCTCCCTCGTCCTCGCTTCGGCGAAAATACGCGACCATGTCACCGACCGGAACGGACTGCTGCGCCGCCGCCCCGTGGCCGCCGCCGCGCGCAAGGTCGCCGCCGGGTGGGACCGGGCCGGAGCGCGCACCGGCAGCACGCTCGGCTTCGACACCGCCGTACTCGTCGACGCGGTCGACCGGCAGCCGGCCATCGAGCGGCTGGCCGGCCCCGGTACCCCGCTGACGGTCATCACCGAGCCGACCGAGACGGCGACCGCCGCGGCCTTCGCCCACACCGCGGTACTGGCGGGTAGGCCCGGCAACGCCGAGCCGCTGGCTGAAGCCGGCCGCCTCTTCGGCCGACTGGCGCACCTCCTCGATGCCGTGGAGGACCGTGCGGCGGACGCCGCGGAGGGCGCCTGGAACCCGCTCACCGCCACGGGGACCGGCCTCGACCAGGCCCGTCGCCTCTGCGACGACGCGCTGCACGGCATCCGACTCGCCCTGCGCGATGTCGACTTCGCCGACGCCGGGCTCGTCCACATACTGCTCGTCCACGAACTCCGCCGCTCGGTGGACCGCGCCTTCGGCACGACCTTGTGCCGCCACGCCGGGCACGGCGCTGCCCCTGGTCAGCCGCCAGGAGGCTTCGGGGGCGGCGGCTGGGGCGGCGACAAAGGCCCCCACTCGCCGAAGAAGCCCCGCGGTTTCTTCGCGGGCTGCGCGGCCTTCATCGGCCTGTGCTGTACTTGCAAGCTCTGTTGCGCCGACGAGTACGAGGGCCCCTGGTCCCGCAAGAAGCGCGAGGGCTGCTGCAACGACTGCGACTGCGGCGACTGCGGCGACTGCGGCAGCTGCGGCGGCTGCGGCGAATGCTGTGAGTGCTGCGGCTGCTGCGACTGCGGCTGCTGACCGCCGCAATCGCGGTACGCCCTCGCCGCGTCGGATCGCTATGCCGCGTGCTCCCAAGGATTGACGACGGCGACGCCGGTGCGCTCGAAGTGCTTGGCGTTCCGGGTGGCGACGGTCCAGCCATGGGCCAACGCGGTCGCCGCGATCAACGCGTCGGGCGGATCAATGCACGTCCCGGCAGCCTTGAGCTCCCTGTGCAGGGCGACGTACGAAGTCGCCTCGGGCTCATCGATGACGGCGATGCGGTCACGGTATTCCCGCCGCACCTTGTTCAACGCCTCGGCGTAGCGCCGTTGCCGGATCGCGTCGGGCGCGGCTGCGACGCCCGCCTCGATCTCGGCCATGGTGATCACGCTGACGAAGCGGCTGGTGCGTGCGGTCGAATGAAACCAGGAGAGGACGCGTTCATCGGGCCTGGCCCGTGTGGTGAGCTCCGCGATCACATTCGTGTCGAAGAGGAAGATCACTCGCCCGTCTCCTCGTCGTAGGACCGGGCGCCGAATTCCAGTCCCTCGAACGGTGCCGACAGGAGGAACTCTGCGAATCCGTCGAATCCCAAGGTGATCCACCGGTGGAGCATCTCCGGCAGTGCGTCGATGTCCGTGTCCGCCAGCTCGGCGTCGAAGTGGTGTCGCTGGTCCTCCGGGAGCGCCTCACGGATGTCCCGAATCGTGCGCAGAGGGTGCGCAGCACCATCGGGTGTCGTAGGACGTGAGTCGTCATGAGGTGCAGACGGCATCGGTGCCTCCCTCTCTGCGAGTGCGTGCGGCATTTCTGTCCTTTCAGGCTACGGCGAGGGACGCCGGCGTGGGCCGGTGGTGATGGGGTCGTGTCGGCTCAGGCAACGTGCCGTACCTGCCGGAGGCCGCGCAGTCCTGGCAGCGGCCCGGGTGGGTGGCGCGGAAGGCGCGGTCGCAGCCGTCGCAGTTCTGGAGGGGGACGACCGGCGGGCGGCCGGGCTCCGGCGCCGCCGGGCCCATGCGGCCCGTACGGCTCGTACGGGCTGGTGGGCGCAGGACGGCCAGCCGGTGGGCGAGGAGGCGCGCCGGACGGCGGACGATGCGGTCGGGGAGGTTGGCGGTCAGCGCGACGGTGATCTCTTGGGGCGTGATGCCCCGGGTCAGCCAGTCGGCGACCGCCGGTGCGAGCGTCGCGATCTCGCGCTCGGAGAGCAGCAGGCGACGATCGGTGAGAGGGAGATCGATGAGGACGGCGGCGGCGTCGGCGATCTCGGGGGCCCGCTCAACCACGTGTTCCGGGGTGGGGATTGGTTCCGGCGTGGGGCTGGGTTCCGGTGTGCGGTCCGGTTCCGGTACGGGCTCAGCCAGGGGTGCGGGCGGGGGCCCAGCCGGCGCTCCGGGGAGGTCGTACACGAGCGTGCGGGTGGTGATCCGGCCGCGCGGGCTGCGTTCCACGCGCCGCTCCAGCCAGCCTTCCGCCTCCAGCTCCCGCAGGGCGCGTGCGATGGCGATCTTGCCTTCGGAGAAGTGCGCGCACAGGGCCTCGATGGTGGCGGGGGCGCCGTCGGGGAGGGAGAGGAGGTACGCCGCGACACCGACCGTGACCGCGCTGCCGGGGCGCTGGGCAAGGCGGTTGGCGACAATGGTGAAGTCGGCGGTCTGGACGACACGGATGTGGATGATGCCGCCGCTGGCGGAGCAGGGCGCGTTAGACTTCATCGAAGTCATCGGGAAGGGCTCTTCTTCCTGGTGATCAGGCCCTCGATCGGGATTGCCGTCCCGCCGGGGGCCGTAACTTTTTGTGACTGTCGCGGCCGAGCGTAGCGGTATGCCGGGCGAATATTCCCCCAAGTCACCCGAAGGGGTGAGGCGTTGGGAAGCTGCAGGTCACAGACGGTGGGGTAGGTCGGTAGGTTCTTTACCTAGGTTCTTTAGGAGATCGTCCGGTACACCGGCGGGCGGCGGGGCGGAACCTCGCGCCGCCCCACCGGTGCACGGTCAGCCGACTCCAGGAGCGACCTGCGCGAACGCGACGAACTCCGCCCAGGCGCCGGGGGAGACGGTGACGTACGGACGCGCGGTGTCCTTGGAGTCCCGGACACGTATCGCCCCGGGACCGGTCGCCACCTCGACGCAGGCTTCGCCCTCACTGCCGCTGTAGCTGCTTTTGAACCACGCCGGATCGGTGTTCATGACTCTCCTGTCAGCAGACGCTGAATGAAAGCTCGCGACGCCTCGGCGTCGAGGGCCTGGGATCTGATGGTGCCGTAGCGATGACTCAACACGCTGACGTCATCGGGCTCGGTCAGGAAGTAACTGCCCTTTTGCCCCTCGACGTAGACGACGGTGTGGTGGTCCGGCGTCTCCAGCAAGGTCATGGGGCCGTCAAGCCCGGCGTGGGTCTCGCGCGCGAGCGGCATCACCTGCAACTGGACGTTGTGCAGTTCGGAGAGCTTGAGCAGGTGCTTCAACTGGTCTTCCCAGATCGTCCGTCCGCCGATCTTCCGATAGAGCGTGTGCTCCTCCAGCACGAAGGTCATCCGGCAGGCGGGCGTGCGCGTGAGCAGCTTCTGCGTCGCCAGCCGGGCCTGGACGGACTGCTCGATCTCCTCATCGGTCAGACTCGGGCGCAGGCAGCCGAGGACCGCGCGGGCGTACTCCGGGGTCTGCAGCAGACCGTGGAGCAGGTGCGTGCAGTAGACGTGGAGGGCAAGCGCCTGCGCCTGGAGATGGACGTACTCCTCCGCCCACGCCGGGTGATGTTTCTCCGACACGTCCGGGGCCAGGACGCAGAGCAGGCCGTCCGCGCCCAGTACGGCATCCACCGCGTCCACGTACCCCGGCTTCGGCGGGCGTTCGCCGCGCTCGACCATCGCGATGAAGGACTCGGAGTACGGGATGAGCGCGGACAGCTCGCGGCGGGTCAGGTCGCGTTTCTCGCGCAAGTAACGCGACTGCTTGCCGAAGATCAGGAGACTGGTGGGAGGTTCTTTGGACTTGGGCATCGGGCATCCTCCGCTGACGCCGGTCGTGACGGCGGTCGTGCGTCGTACGTCGTACTGCACTGCACGGATCGCACATCCGCTGCCCGTCTCCGCACAACGAATCCGATCCAGTACGCAGAGTAACCGCGACCACTGACAATCGGTCCCATGACGGATGAAATGCCTGGTGAAGTGCCCGTTCACGCCCTTCGGTTGCTGCCGTGGGCGACCGCTGACGGCCGTCCCTGCTACCTCTCGACCGACGGCACGGGGCCCGTATCCGCGCTCGCCGACAGCGTCGAGCGGATCCAGCTCGACATGGGCGCGGAACTCCTGCGGCACGCCCGTGCGATGCACGGTGACCCGAAGGTCACGGATGCCGAGTTCCGCTACCTGTCCCTCCGTCTGGCGGAGGCGCTGAGTGATGCGCTGCGCGTGGCGGACTGCCGTGCCCGTCGGTGATCGGAGGGCTAGCTGTCGGCCAGGGCCGCGAGGCCCTTGCGGAGGTCGTCCGCGTTCATGACCGGTGAGTACTGGACTTTGGCACCGAGTTCGAGGAAGAACGGCTCTCCGGTCTTCGGCATCTGGGACGAGTCCTGCATATCGAAGAAGATGTACGCCGTACGGCAGCCGTTCTCAGTGGTGAAGTAAGCCGCTTCGGGACGGAGGGCCGTCAGCGCATTCTCGATCGTCTTCGGAAGAGTGCCGTTTCTGATGGCATCGTTGGCCGTTGGTGTGGCGAGCTGGGCCTTGAGCAACATTCGCATGGGAAACCCCTTCCGGCCGGGCGGGTGCTCCTTGAGGGGTACCGAAAGGACCCGGTCGTGCATAACCAGCCTCCCGCCGCCCCGCCATGGCGGCAACGCGGGAGCGGAGCCCACCGGGTGCGCACCGGAAGTTCCACTCGGGTTCCAGGCCAACCGGATACCGTGCGTGGCGGGCGGGGACATAGAGTCGCGGGGCGACGGGACGTCAACGGCCGCCCAGGGGAAGGAAAATGATCGTGACGGTGCAAGCGGATCGTACGGAGCGTACGGAGGACAAGGCCGCCGGGGATCACCGGGCCGGTCCGGCCGGCCTGTATGCCGAACTGGTCCGGCGCAATCCCGGAGAGCCGGAATTCCACCAGGCGGCTCTGGAAGTGCTGGAGACCCTGGACCCGGTGCTCACCGCGCGCCGCGAGCTGGCCGACGCCCGCATTCTGGAGCGCGTCGTCGAGCCGGAGCGGCAGATCATGTTCCGGGTGCCGTGGATGGACGACAAGGGGCGGATCCACGTCAACCGCGGCTTCCGGGTG
Organism: Streptomyces sp. NPDC000151; assembly: GCF_040301705.1. Lineage (NCBI taxonomy): Bacteria > Bacillati > Actinomycetota > Actinomycetes > Kitasatosporales > Streptomycetaceae > Streptomyces > Streptomyces sp. NPDC000151. Next base: position 31,112 of record NZ_JBEPFC010000019.1, read on the forward strand.
GAGTTCAACAGCGCCCTCGGCCCCTACAAGGGCGGCCTGCGCTTCCACTCCTCGGTCAACCTCGGCATCGTGAAGTTCCTCGGCTTCGAGCAGATCTTCAAGAACGCGCTGACCGGCCTGAACATCGGCGGCGGCAAGGGCGGCAGCGACTTCGACCCGCACGGCCGGTCCGACGCCGAGGTCATGCGGTTCTGCCAGTCCTTCATGACCGAGCTGCACCGCCACCTCGGGGAGCACACCGACGTACCGGCCGGCGACATCGGCGTCGGCGGCCGCGAGATCGGCTATCTGTTCGGCCAGTACCGGCGGATCACCAACCGCTGGGAGGCCGGGATGCTCACCGGCAAGGGTCTGGAGTGGGGCGGCTCGCTGGTCCGTACGGAGGCCACCGGGTACGGAAACGTACTGTTCACCGCTGAGATGCTGAAGGAGCGCGGCGAGGACCTGGACGGCCGGCAGGTCGTGGTCTCCGGTTCCGGCAACGTCGCGATCTACACGATCGAGAAGGCGCAGGCCCTCGGTGCCAACGTGCTGACCTGCTCGGACTCCGGCGGGTACGTCGTGGACGAGAAGGGCATCGACCTTGATCTGCTGAAGCAGATCAAGGAGGTCGAGCGCGGCCGCATCAGCGACTACGCGGAGCGGCGCGGGTCCTCGGCGACGTACGTGCCCGGCGGCTCCGTGTGGGACGTACCCGCCGATGTGGCGCTGCCCTCGGCCACGCAGAACGAGCTGGACGAGGACGCCGCGCGCGTCCTGGTGCGCAACGGCGTGAAGGCGGTGTCCGAGGGCGCGAACATGCCCACGACGCCCGGTGCGGTCGCGGTGTTCCGGGAGGCCGGGGTGGCCTTCGGGCCCGGCAAGGCGGCCAACGCGGGCGGCGTCGCGACGAGCGCGCTGGAGATGCGGCAGAACTCCGCACGGGAGTCGTGGACCTTCGAGCGTACGGAGGGCGAGCTCGCGGCCATCATGGAGAACATCCACCGCACGTGCTTCGAGACGGCCGAGCGGTACGGCCGCCCCGGCGACTACGTCGTGGGCGCGAACATCGCCGGGTTCGAGCGGGTCGCGGACGCGATGATGTCGCAGGGCCTGATCTGAGGCCGGTACGGCGTTTGATCTGACGAGCGGCTCCTACGGGTGGGCGGGGAGCGGGGCGGCGTACGTACGTCTGCTGCCCGCCGCTGCCCGCCCGTATGGTTGCGGTATGAACATTTGTGTCTTCTGCTCCGCCGCCGACCTCTCCGAGAGCTACACCGTCCCCGCCCGTGAATTCGCCGAGCTGATCGGCAAGGGCGGGCACGCGCTGGTGTGGGGCGGCTCGGACACCGGCCTGATGAAGGTCATGGCCGACGGCGTGCAGGAGAACGGCGGCCGGCTCATCGGCATCTCCGTGGAGTTCCTGGCCCACAAGGCGCGCGCGGGCGCGGACGAGATGGTGATCACCGCGGACCTCGCCGAGCGGAAGGCGGCGCTGCTCGCCCGCGCCGACGCCATCGTGGTGATGGTCGGCGGCACCGGCACGCTGGACGAGGCCACCGAGATCCTGGAGCTGCGCAAGCACGGGATGCACACCAAGCCCGTCGTGATCCTGAACACGAACGGCTTCTACGACGGGCTCAAGCAGCAGTTCCAGCGCATGGAGGCGGAGAACTTCCTCCCGGTGCCGCTCACCGAGCTGGCGTTCTTCGCCGAGGACGGCGTGGGCGCGCTGGCGTACCTGGAGGAGCAGGCGGGGGTGCGGGGCTGACAGCCGGCGCGGCGTGCGGGCGAGTTAGTACGACTTTCGCGCTGGCCCCGATTGCGCAGACCCGGAGGCCCCCACCAGGGGGATACCCAAGCGGGCGCGCGGATATCCGGCGGGGACAGCCGAGCGGCGCGCGGATATCTGGCAGGGACCCAGGCCCATACCGGCAGGGACCCAGGCGGCCGTCGGAAAGTCCGGCAATTAGGATCGCCGGTATGGGTACGCACTTGATCACCGGCGCAGGATCGGGCATCGGGACGGCGGTCGCGCGGCGGCTCGCCGACCGGGGCGAGGAGCTGTGGCTGCTGGCCCGGGACGCGGGCCGCGCCAAGGAGCTGGCCGCGCAGTTCCCCGGGGCCCGCACGGTCGTCGGTGACCTCGGCGTTCCGGAGAAGCTCGCCTGGGCGCTCGGCCACCAGACGCTGCCCGACCGGCTGGACTCCGTCCTGCACATCGCGGGCGTCGTCGAGCTGGGCACGGTCGCCGACCTGCCCGCCAAGAGCTGGCAGCGCCAGCTGACCGCCAACCTCGTCGCGCCGGCCGAGCTGACCCGCCTCTTCCTGCCGCAGCTGCGGCTCGCGCAGGGGCACGTGGTCTTCGTCAACTCCGGCGCGGGGCTGCGCGCGAACCCGCAGTGGGGCGCGTACGCGGCCAGCAAGCACGGCCTGAAGGCCCTCGCCGACGCGCTGCGCGCCGAGGAGCACGACAACGGGGTCCGCGTCACCTCCGTCTACCCGGGGCGCACCGCGACCGCCATGCAGGCGAGCGTGCACCAGCAGGAGGGCAAGGAGTACGACCCCGCCCGGTGGATCGACCCGGAGTCGATCGCGACCACCGTCCTCACGGCTCTCGACCTCCCCAGGGACGCCGAGATCACCGATCTCTCGGTCCGCCCGGGGCGCTGACCGCCCGCCGGCCGCCCGTGCGGCCGGCCTGCCGTCCCGCCGCATAGGGTCGGACGCGTGAGCGACAAGACGACTAACCCCTGGGGCGCCCGCGCGGCCACCGGTATCGGGTCGATGCCCGGTGGCGACGCGCGGGAGGCCGCGAAGACCGTCACAGGATCTCTCGACCGGCTGCCGTACCTGCCCGAGCTGCCCGCCCGCGGGCCCGGTGCCGACATGATCGGCCGGACCGCCGGGCTGCTCGTCGAGGTGTACGCGCACGTGGAGCCCAGCGGCTGGCGGATCAGCGACCGCCCCGGTCGCGATACCCGCCGGGCCCGGTCCTGGCTCGGCGAGGACCTCGACGCGCTGGAGGAGTTCGCGCAAGGGTACGAGGGCGCGCTGAAGGTCTCGGCCGTCGGGCCGTGGACGCTGGCCGCCGCGCTGGAGCGCCGCAACGGGGAGGCGGCGCTCGGCGATCCGGGCGCCTGCCGGGACCTCACCGCGTCGCTGGCCGAGGGCCTGCGGGCCCACCTCGCGGACGTACGGCGCCGCATCCCCGGCGCCCGGATCGTCCTCCAGCTCGACGAGCCGTCGCTGACCTCCGTACTGCGCGGCAGCGTGCGGACGGCGAGCGGCTACCGCACTTACCGGGCCGTGGACCGCGCCGTCGTCGAGGGCGCGCTCCGCGACATCATCGACGCGGCGGGCGGCGCGCAGGACGACGGCACGCCCGTCGTCGTGCACTCCTGCGCCCCCGACGTGCCGTTCGCGCTGCTGCGCCGGGCCGGGGCGACCGGCATCGCGTGCGACTTCTCGCTGCTCACCGAGCGTGATGACGAGGTGATCGGCGAGGCCGTCGAGGGCGGTACGACGCTCTTCGCCGGCGTCGTGCCGGGCACCGACGGCCCATTGTCAGACCCTGCCGGTAGCGTCATGGGTGTCAGGACGCTGTGGCGCAGGCTGGGGCTGAATCCGGGGACTCTCAGCGAGTCCGTGGTGATCACTCCCGCGTGCGGACTCGCGGGCGCTTCGCCCGAGTATGCCCGTAAGGTGCTCGCCCACTGCGTCCGGGCGGCGGGATCGCTCGCGGACAACCCTGAGTGAGCGCACTCAAGGACACGGGAGGACAGACGGTGGCCGGCGAAGAGCAGACCGGACAGGCGGCGGAGGGCGCGGCGGACGACGCGGCGGGAGCCGGCGTGCCCTCGGAGGCGCGCGAGCGGCACCAGCGGCTCGCGGAGCAGATCGAGGAGCACCGCTTCCGGTATTACGTGAAGGACGCCCCGGTCGTCAGCGACGCGGAGTTCGACAAGCTGCTGCGCTCCCTGGAGGCGCTGGAGGAGGAGCATCCGCAGCTGCGGACGCCCGACTCGCCCACGCAGAAGGTCGCGGGGGCGTACGAGACGGAGTTCACGGAGGTCGCCCACCGCGAGCGGATGCTCTCGCTGGACAACGCCTTCGACGATGAGGAGCTGGCCGCCTGGGCGGAGCGGATCGCGGCGGAGCTGGGCGGCGATCCGAAGTCGGCGAAGTACCACTTCCTGTGCGAGCTCAAGGTCGACGGCCTCGCGGTCAACCTCACGTACGAGCACGGCAGGCTGACCCGCGCCGCCACCCGGGGCGACGGCCGCACGGGCGAGGACATCACGCCGAATGTGCGGACGATCGCGGACATCCCCGACCGGCTCAAGGGCGACCGCGTCCCGGAGCTGGTGGAGATCCGCGGCGAGGTCTTCTTCCCGATGGAGGCGTTCGAGCAGCTCAACGCCCGCCTGGTGGCGGACGGCAAGCCCCCGTTCGCCAACCCGCGCAATGCCGCGGCCGGTTCGCTGCGCCAGAAGGACCCCAAGGTCACGGCGACCCGCCCGCTGCACATGGTGGTGCACGGCACCGGCGCCCGTGAGGGCTTCGACATCGACCGCCAGTCGCAGGCGTACGACCTGCTGCGCGAGTGGGGCCTGCCCACGGCGAAGCACAACAAGGTCGTCGACTCGCTGGCGGCGGTGCGGGAGTTCATCGCGTACTACGGCGACCACCGGCACGACGTCGAGCACGAGATCGACGGCGTCGTCGTCAAGCTCGACGAGATCCGGCTGCAGGGCCGCCTCGGCGCGACCTCGCGCGCGCCGCGCTGGGCGATCGCGTGGAAGTACCCCCCGGAGGAGGTCAACACCAAGCTGCTGGACATCCGGGTGGGTGTCGGGCGGACCGGCCGGGTGACGCCGTACGCCGTCGTCGAGCCGATCATGGTGGCCGGTTCCGAGGTGGAGTTCGCCACGCTGCACAACCAGGACGTGGTCAAGGCCAAGGGCGTCTTCATCGGCGACACGGTCGTGCTGCGCAAGGCGGGCGACGTGATCCCCGAGATCCTCGGGCCGGTGGTGGACCTGCGGGACGGCAGCGAGCGGGAGTTCGTGATGCCGGCCGAGTGCCCGGAGTGCGGGACGGCGCTGCAGCCCGCCAAGGAGGGCGACATCGACCTGCGCTGTCCGAACGCGCGGGGCTGCCCTGCGCAGTTGCGGGAGCGGCTGTTCTACCTCGCGGGCCGCAAGAGCCTGGACATCGAGAACTTCGGATACGTCGCGGCGACGGCGCTGACCCAGCCGCTGGAGCCGGCCGAGCCGCCGCTGAAGGACGAGGGCGACCTCTTCGGGCTCTCCATCGAGCAGCTGCTGCCCATCAAGTCGTACGTGCTCGACCCGGACAGCGGGCTGCCCAAGCGGGATCCGAAGACCGGCGAGGAGAAGGTCGTCACGTTCTTCGCCAATCAGAAGGGCGAGCCGAAGAAGAACGCCCTGGCGATGCTGGAGAACATCCAGGCGGCCAAGGAGCGCCCGCTGGCCCGCATCCTGACGGGCCTTTCGATCCGGCACGTGGGCCCGGTCGCGGCGCAGGCGCTGGCCATGGAGTTCCGTTCGCTGGACCGGATCCGGGAGGCGAGCGAGGAGGAACTGGCCGCGGTCGAGGGCGTCGGCGGGACCATCGCCGCCTCGCTGAAGCAGTGGTTCGAGGAGGAGTGGCACCGCGACATCGTGGACAAATGGCGCGCCGCCGGGGTCCGGATGGAGGAGGAAAGCACCGGCGACGAAGGCCCGAGGCCGCTGGAGGGCGTCACCGTCGTCGTAACGGGAACACTTCAATCACACACCAGAGATGGCGCGAAGGAAGCGCTGCAACGTCTTGGAGCGAAAGTGACCGGTTCTGTCTCGAAGAAGACCGGTTTCGTCGTTGTAGGCGACAATCCTGGTTCGAAATATGACAAAGCTATGCAGTTGAAGGTGCCCGTGCTGGACGATGACGGCTTCGCGGTGCTGCTCGAAGAGGGCCCCGACGCCGCCCGCGCGGTAGCGGTCACGCCCCCGGAGGAGGAGTGAGTAAGTCACTTCTTCGGCGCATACCAGACGCTTACGGGTGGTCGGGTCGCATTCGGGCAACCGCTGCCGATCGCTGCCCGTGGTGGCCTTCTGCGGCCTACTGTTGAGGGGTGCGCCTGCCGTGGCGCGGGCACAGCCGGCTGTGAGAGGTATCGGAATGGAACCGACCGACAGCGCCGCTCCGGCGTCGCGGCTCCGGCGGCTCGTCATGCCCGCGTTGCCCGCGGCTGTGGTTCTGACGGCCGCCGTGGTGCTCGTGACGGGCGTCCTCATGACGATCGGAGGCGGCGCCGCGCTCTTTCCGCGCGGCGCCGTCGGCTGGTCGCTGGCCGTCCTCACCGGCGTGATCGTCGGGCATCTCGTCGCCATCGGCAGGGACCGCTGGACCGGCGGCACCGGCTCCGGTGCCGCGCTGGCCCTGGCGGTCCTGCTGCTGTACGGCTGGGTGCCCGCCCTGTTGATCAGCCTGTCCGTGGTCGTCCTGGTCGGCGCCGCGCGCCGGCAGCGCTGGCGACAGGCAGTCGTGCACGGCGCGATCGACGTCCTCGGCCTGGGCACGGCGGCGCTGGGCCTCGCCGCGTTCGGCATCGCGCCCAGCGTGGCCGATCCCGGCCGCCCCGGGGACTGGGACCTGTCCGTACTGCCGCCGATCCTCGGATCGGCGCTGGTGTATCTGGCCGTCACCCGGGCGCTGCTCTGGTTCCTGATGGGCTCGCGCAACGGCCGGCTGCCGTCCATCGCGCGCCGGGCGGTGACCCGGCAGGCCCTGGTCGGCGTCGCGCTGGTGGGCATAGCCCCGCTGATCGTGGTGGTCGCCGAGCACACGCCGCTGCTGCTGCCGCTCTTCGCCGTGCCGCTCATCGCGCTGGACTCCACGCTGTGGATCGCCCGGGCACGCGCCGAGGAGCAGCTGCGCGACCCGCTGACGGGCCTGCCGAACCGGCAGTGGCTGCTGGAGCGGACCTGGAGCGCGCTGGACGACGCCGAGCGCGTCGGCGCCCGCGCCGCCCTCGTACTGATCGATCTCGACCGTTTCCGGTCGGTCAACGACACCCTCGGACACCTCGCCGGTGACCGCCTGCTGCTCCAGATCGCCGAGCGGCTGCGGCAGGCCCTGCCCCGCGGAGCGGAGGCCGCGCGGCTGGGCGGCGACGAGTTCGCGGTGCTGCTGCCCACCGCCGATTCCCTCACCAGCGCGCAGCGGGTGGCCCGTTCGCTTGTCGCCGCGCTGGGCTCGCCCCTCGACCTGGACGGGCTGACGCTGGTGCTCGAGGCGAGCGCCGGCGTCGCGGTCTACCCGGACCACGCGCTGGACGCCGAGGGCCTGCTGCGCCGCGCGGACGTCGCGATGTACCAGGCGAAGCGGGACCGCAGCGGCGTCGAGGTCTACGAAGCCAAGCGCGACGGCAACACCCCCGACCGGCTCGGCCTCCTCGGCGACCTGCGCCGGGCGCTGGACGCGGGCGAGGTCGAGCTGCACTACCAGCCCAAGGTCCGCTTCGACGGCCAGGTCGCCGGGCTGGAGGCGCTGGTGCGCTGGGTGCACCCGGACCGCGGGAGAGTCCCTCCGGACGAGTTCATCGCCATCGCCGAGTCCTCCGGGCTGATGCCGCGGCTGACCGAGTACGTCCTGGAGACCGCGCTCGGCCAGGTGGCGCGCTGGCGCGCGGACGGCCTGGAGGTCCCGGTCGCGGTGAACGTCTCGCCGCGCGACGTGCACACCCCCGGCTTCGCCGGCGCGGTGGCCGCGCGGCTGGCGCGGCACCAGGTACCGCCCGGCGCGCTCCAGCTGGAGATCACCGAGCACGTGCTGCTGGAGGACCCGCAGCGCGCCGCCGACACGCTGAACGGCCTGACCGGCCACGGCGTGAAGATGTCGCTCGACGACTTCGGCACGGGGTACAGCTCCCTGGTGCACCTGCGCCGGCTGCCCGTCAGCGAGCTGAAGATCGACCGCTCGTTCGTGGCCCGGCTCGCGGTGGACACCGAGGACGCCGAGATCGTCCGCTGCACGCTCGACCTCGCCCACTCCCTCGGGCTGCTCGTCGTCGCGGAGGGCGTCGAGGACGACGAGACCTGGGAGCGGCTGCGCGACCTGGGCTGCGACGCGGTACAGGGCTGGCTGGTGGCGGCCGCGATGCCGCCGGACGAGACGACGGCGTGGCTGCGTGCGCGGGAGCACGGCGGCTGGCGCCGCGAAGTGGACGACGAGGCGGACCAGCCCTCCGGTCAGGTCGTGAAGTAAGCCGCCCCCGCCGTGCCGGGAGAGCGCCCTCCGGGTGCTGTCCTCAAACGCCGGACGGGCTGTTCTTCAACCGTTTCGCCGTCACGACACCGCGCGCCATAGGATTGGGGCGAATACTCCACCGGAAACCAGCAGAGGATCGCTGCATGCCTGGCATCACGCGCGAGGAGGTCGCCCACCTCGCACGGCTGGCACGTCTGGAGCTGAAGGACGAAGAGCTCGACCACTTCGCCGGACAGCTCGACGACATCATCGGCGCGGTAGCCCGCGTCTCCGAGGTCGCCGACCAAGACGTTCCGCCGACCTCCCACCCGCTGCCCCTGACGAACGTCATGCGGGCGGACGAGGTGCGCCCGTCGCTCACCCCCGAGCAGGCGCTCTCCGGCGCGCCCGCCCAGGAGCAGCAGCGATTCAAGGTGCCGCAGATCCTGGGGGAGGAGTGACCGAGATGGCGCAGACCGCAGCACACGAACTGATCAAGCTGACCGCCGCCGAGACCGCAGCGAAGATCGCGGCCGGTGAGGTCACCGCCGTCCAGGTCACCGAGGCCCACCTGGCCCGGATCGAGGCCGTGGACGAGAAGGTGCACGCCTTCCTGCACGTCGACCGGGAGGGCGCGCTCGCCCAGGCCCGCGCCGTGGACGCCAAGCGCGAGCGCGGCGAGAAGCTCGGCCCGCTGGCCGGCGTCCCGCTCGCCCTGAAGGACATCTTCACCACCGAGGGCGTCCCGACCACCGTCGGCTCCAAGATCCTCGAAGGCTGGATCCCGCCGTACGACGCGACGGTGACCCAGCGCCTCAAGGCCGCCGACGTCGTCATCCTCGGCAAGACCAACATGGACGAGTTCGCCATGGGGTCGTCCACCGAGAACAGCGCGTACGGCCCGACGGGCAACCCGTGGGACCTCACCCGCATCCCCGGCGGCTCCGGCGGCGGCTCGTCCGCGGCCCTCGCCTCGTACGAGGCCCCGCTGGCGATCGGTACGGACACCGGCGGTTCGATCCGCCAGCCCGCGGCCGTCACCGGCACCGTCGGCGTGAAGCCGACGTACGGCGGCGTCTCGCGGTACGGCATGGTCGCGTTCTCGTCCTCCCTCGACCAGGGCGGGCCCTGCGCCCGTACGGTCCTGGACGCGGCGCTGCTGCACGAGGCGATCGCGGGCCACGACCCGCTCGACTCCACCTCCATCGACGCGCCGGTCCCGGCCGTCGTCGAGGCCGCCCGCAACGGCTCCGTACAGGGCATGCGCGTCGGCGTGGTGAAGCAGTTCCGCGGCGAGGGCTACCAGGACGGTGTCATCCAGCGGTTCGACGAGTCCGTCGCGCTGATGAAGGAGCTGGGCGCCGAGATCGTCGAGCTGGACTGCCCGTCCTTCGACCTGGCGCTGGCGGCGTACTACCTCATCGCGCCCTCGGAGTGCTCCTCCAACCTCGCCCGCTTCGACGCCATGCGCTACGGCCTGCGGGTCGGCGATGACAGCACGAAGTCCGCCGAGGAGGTCACCGCGCTGACCCGCGAGGCCGGCTTCGGCCCCGAGGTCAAGCGCCGGATCATGCTCGGCACGTACGCGCTCAGCTCCGGCTACTACGACGCGTACTACGGCTCCGCGCAGAAGGTGCGGACCCTGATCACCCGCGAGTTCGAGGCGGCGTTCGAGCAGGTCGACGTGATCGTCTCGCCGACCACGCCCACCACCGCCTTCCCGATCGGCGAGCGCGCCGACGACCCGATGGCGATGTACCTCGCGGACGTGTGCACGCTCCCCGTGAACCTGGCGGGGAACGCGGCCATGTCGCTGCCCTGCGGCCTGGCTCCCGAGGACGGGCTGCCCGTGGGCCTGCAGATCATCGCCCCCACCATGAAGGACGACCGGCTGTACAAGGTCGGTGCCGCCGTCGAGGCCGCCTTCGTGGAAAAGTGGGGCCACCCGCTGCTGGAGGAGGCACCGTCACTGTGAGCGCCATCACCAAGAAGGCCAAGAACTTCAAGAAGTCCAAGTCGGGTCTGTACCTGTCGATGGGCACCACCGCTTTCGGCGCGCTCAGCGTCGCCAAGCAGGCGAAGCTGGCCCGGCAGGAGAACGACACGCTGCGACTGATCGACGCGGCCGTCTCGGCCGCGGCCATCGTCACCGGCCTGGCGATCCTCTACCGGGAACTGAAGCACCTGGGCGACGACGACGTCCTGCTGGGCTGAGAGGGATTGTTTCACCGTGACTGTCACTGACCTGGTCTCGTACGAGGACGCCCTCGCGACGTACGAGCCCGTCATGGGGCTCGAGGTGCACGTCGAACTCGGCACCAAGACCAAGATGTTCTGCGGGTGTTCGACGGCGCTCGGCGCCGACGCCAACACCCAGACCTGCCCCACCTGTCTGGGCCTGCCCGGCTCGCTCCCGGTCGTCAACGCGATCGGCGTCGAGTCGGCCATCAAGATCGGCCTGGCCCTGAACTGCTCGATCGCCGAGTGGTGCCGCTTCGCCCGGAAGAACTACTTCTATCCGGACATGCCGAAGAACTTCCAGACCTCCCAGTACGACGAGCCGATCGCCTTCGACGGCTACCTCGACGTACAGCTGGAGGACGGCGAGATCTTCCGCGTGGAGATCGAGCGCGCCCACATGGAGGAGGACACCGGCAAGTCCACGCACGTGGGCGGCGCGACGGGCCGTATCCACGGCGCCTCGCACTCCCTCCTGGACTACAACCGCGCCGGCATCCCGCTCATCGAGATCGTCACCAAGCCGATCACCGGTGCCGGCGAGCGCGCCCCCGAGGTCGCCAAGGCGTACGTCGCCGAACTGCGCGAGCTCATCAAGGCGCTCGGCGTCTCCGAGGCCCGCATGGAAATGGGCCAGATGCGCTGCGACGTGAACCTCTCGCTGATGCCCAAGGGCAGCGAGAAGTTCGGCACGCGCTCGGAGACCAAGAACGTCAACTCCCTGCGCAGCGTCGAGCGTGCGGCGCGGTACGAGGTCCAGCGGCACGCCGCGGTGCTCTCGTCCGGCGGCACGATCATCCAGGAGACCCGCCACTTCCACGAGGAGGACGGCTCCACGACGTCCGGCCGCGTGAAGGAGGAGGCGGAGGACTACCGGTACTTCCCGGAGCCCGACCTGGTCCCCGTCGCCCCGTCCCGTGAGTGGGTCGAGGAGCTGCGGCGCGGCCTGCCCGAGCTGCCGCGCCTGCGCCGCAACCGGCTGCGCGAGGAGTGGGGCGTCTCCGAGCACGACATGCAGTCGATCCTCAACGCCGGTGCGGTCGACCTGATCGTCGCCACCACGGAGGCCGGCGCGGACGCCGCGGCCGCCCGCAAGTGGTGGATGGGCGAGCTGGCCCGCCGCGCCAACGAGGACGGCGTGGACCTGGCCGCCCTGCCCATCACCCCGGCCGACGTGGCCCGGGTGGCGGCGCTGGTCGCCGAGGGCTCCCTCAACGACAAGCTGGCCCGCCAGACCATCGAGGGCGTACTGGCCGGCGAGGGCACCCCGGACGAGGTCGTCGAGAAGCGCGGCCTGAAGGTCGTCTCCGACGAGGGCGCGCTCGGCAAGGCCGTCGACGAGGCGATCGAGTCCAACGCCGCCATCGCCGACAAGATCCGCGGCGGCAAGGTCGCCGCGGCCGGCGCCCTGGTCGGCGCGGTAATGAAGGCCACCCGAGGCCAGGCCGACGCGGCCCGCGTCCGCGAGCTGATCCTGGAAAAGCTGGGCGTGGAGGGCTGATCCCGGCCCGCTGCATGCGACGAGGGGCGGCGCACCTACGGGTGCGCCGCCCCTCTGTCGAGCACATCGAACACGACGGCATCGATCTACGGCTCTTCGCTCACCGACCGGCTCGCAGGAGATCCGTCTCGTCGACGTGCGGCAGGACGTCCTCCAGGTCCTGCAGCAGCCGCCGCTTCGGCCGCGCGCCGACCATCTCCTTCACCAGCTCGCCCCCGCGGTAGACGTGCAGGGTGGGCGCGGCGAGGACGTTGCAGGCGACCATCGTGGCGGGGTTCTCGTCGGTGTTGAGCTTGGCGACGGTCAGGCGGCCGGCCTCCTCGCGGGCGATCTGGTCGAGGACCGGCGCCAGCTGCCGGCACGGACCGCACCAGGGCGCCCAGAACTCGACGAGGACGGGCCGCGCGCTGCGCAGCACCAGCTGGTCGAAGGTGTCGTCGGTGACGGTGACGACGGCGGGTTCGGTGGTGGTCATTCGCGCGTCCTTCGCTCTCGGGCGGGCCGGTCGGGATCATCCGGAAACTCGGGGGAGAACTCGCAGCGCGGAGCGGCGGCCCGGGCCTCGACGGCCCGCTCCAGTTGTGCGGCGACGTGCTCGCGTACCTCGGCGAGACGGGCCGCGCACGCGTCCAGCTCGGCGAGCTTGCGCCGGTAGACGGCGATCGAGTCGGGACAGCGGTCGCCGGTCTCGTGCCCGTCGCGCAGGCACTCGACGAACGGCCGGGTCTCCTCCAGCCCGAAGCCGAGATCCAGCAGCGAGCGGATCTCCCGCACCATCCGCAGGTCCTCGCCCCCGTACTCGCGATAGCCGTTGGCAGCCCGCCGGGCCCTCAGCAGTCCCTGCGCCTCGTAGTAACGCAGCGACCGCGTGCTCACCCCGGCCAGCTCGGCCAGTTCCCCGATCCGCACGGCGACTCCTCCCTGGTTCATCCGAGACGCTAGACCTTGACACCGACGTGAAGGCCAGCGCCGGGGCCGAGCGGTTTCCCGGCCTCACGACTTGCCGGGGAGCTCCTGGCGCACCAGTGCGTGGGCGAGGGGCTCGCCCGGTCGCCGCGTGGGCGAGTCGCTGGCGTACCTCGGCCATGGTGCGGGGGCGGTAACCCGGGCCGCCGCAGCAAGACTTGTGAGGCAGACGTAGCAGGTTCTCGCGTGACCGGGCATGTGGCGAGAGTAGGCCCTGAGGCGGCCGGGAGCGATGGAGTTTCGGGGCCGTCACTTCTCCGGTGGGTGGGTCAGCGGGAGGCTTCCGGAGGCGGGGCGATCGACTCTCGTTCGATGAATTCCGTGTCCAGGACGATGTGTTCCGGGGGACGGGTGGCGCCTTCGATGCGGGAGACGAGGGTGTGGACGGCGCGGGCGCCGAGTTCCTGGACGGGCTGGGCCACGACGCTGACGCGGGGGCGCACGGCGCGGGCCCAGTCGGTGTCGTCGAAGGTGACGACGGAGAGGTGTTCGGGGACGCGGAGGCCGTGGTCGCGGGCGGCGGAGAGGACGCCGAGGGCGATCATGCTGTCGGTGGCGAAGACGGCGGTGGGCGGCTCGGGGAGGGACAGCAGCTCGGCGGTCAGGTCGGCCGGGTCCTCGCGGTGGAACGTACCGGTACGGAGGTAGGTGTCGGTGTCGGTGAGGCCGGCCTCGCGGAGGGCGGTGCGATAGCCCTCGATGCGTTCCAGGCCGGTGGAGACCGGGTCGGTGGAGACCGGATCGGTGGAGGCCGGGTCGGTGGAGACCGGGTCAGTGGGGGCGGCGTCCGGGACCTGGTCGGTGGCCGCCGCCCCGGCGCCCGGCGCATCGGCGGAGGCGCCCGCAGGCGTCGCGGGCGCGCTGCCCAGCAGGCTGACCAGGGCGATCCGGCGGTGGCCCGCGGCGAGCAGGCGGCGTACCGCGTCCTGCGCTGCGCCGTGGTTGTCGACGGTGACGGAGTCGGCGGGGAGGCCGGGCGCCTGGCGGTCGAGGAGGACGACGGGGCAGCCGGCGGCGTGCGCGGCCGCCAGGTGGGCGGTCTCGGTGGTGGCGGCCGGGGCGACGATCAGCCCGTCGACGTGCTTGTCGCGCAGCATCTTCACCGCGGCGCGCTCGGCGGCGACGTCCTCGTCGGTGTTGGCGAGCAGGACCTGGTACCCGGCGGCGCGGGCCGCGTCGGTGATGCCGCGGGTGACGCCCGCGAAGAACGGGTTCTGGATGTCGGCGACGATCGCGCCGAGGGTGTGCGTCCGTCCCGTGATCATGGACCGGGCCAGCAGGTTGGGGCGGTAGCCGAGCTTCTCGGCCGCGGCCCGTACGCGTTCGCGTGCCTCGGGGCTGACCGAGCCGTAGTCGGCCAGCGCGCGGGAGGCGGTGGAGCGGGACACGCCCGCCTCGCGCGCGACGTCGGGGAGGGTCGCGGGGCGGCCTGCGGGCTTGCGTCGGTTCGTCGTCATGGCGTCGTCAGGCTATCGGGTCGCGACAGGGGATTGACGGCGGGGAGTTGGCGGTGGGAAGGTTCCCAACACCGCGAGTGAGAACGTTCCCAATCGCCCACCTCGCGCTGGGTTGAGAACGTTCTCAACCGTGTCCCGGGCTGCCCCGGGCTGCCCCGGGCTGCCCGGGAACGGCCCGCGTCGCACCGCCCCGAGCCACCCGCACCACACTACCCCGCATCACTCCGCCCCACCCCGCAACCGCTCAGGAAAGGAACCGCGTGACTACCGCATCCCTGCCCCTCCAGCCGATCACCGAGGACTTCAAGGAGGCCGTGTCCTTCGCCCTCAGCCAGAACGAGGCCGCGCGCACGTTCGTCGACGAGGTCGTCGCGGGCGGGCTGCGCAACGTCTTCCTCGTCGGCTGCGGCGGCTCGCTCACCGCCGCCTACCCGGCGCACTTCCTGCTGGAGACCCGGGCCTCGTTCCCCGTCTTCCACATGAACAGCGACGAGTTCAACCTGCGCCGCCCCGCGCTGCTCGGCGAGGGCTCGCTCGTCCTGGTGTCCTCGCACACCGGCACCACCAAGGAGACCGTCGCGGCCGCCGAGTACGCGCGCGGCGCCGGTGCCAAGGTCGCCGCGCTCACGCGCAGCGCCGACAGCCCCCTCGCGAAGGCCGCGCACACCGCGTTCACCTACCGCAGCGAGGACACCGTCGTCGCGCCCAAGGGCGTGCTGTTCGGGCAGCTCGTGTACGCGCTGCTGGAGAAGACCGGCGCCGAGGGCGACTACGCGGCGATCCGCACGGCGTACGAGGCGCTGCCCGAGGCGCTGCACAAGGCGCAGGAAGAGGGGGAGGAGCTGGCCGCCGCCATCGCCACCGCGCTGGCCGACGAGAACGTGACGTACGTGCTGTCGGCCGGGCCCAACTACGGTGCCGGCTACGGCTTCACGATGTGCTACCTGATGGAGATGCAGTGGAAGCACGGCGGCAGCTACAACGCCGGTGAGTTCTTCCACGGTGCCTTCGAGGTGGTCACCGAGGACCAGCCGGTGATCCTCTTCCTCGGCGAGGACACCACCCGCCCGATGGCCGAGCGCGCCAAGACCTTCCTGGACAAGTACACCAAGAAGGCCCACTACGTGGACTCGCGGATCTTCTCGCTGCCCGGCGTCCCGGAGGAGGTGCGCGGCGACATCACGCCGATCGCGCTGGACGTCTTCGGCACCCGGCTCGCCCGCCACTACGAGTCGGTGCGCGGCCACGACCTGGACAAGCGCCGCTACATGTTCCAGGTCGACTACTGATCCCGGAACCCCCGCGCGAGACCCGGCCCGGTGCGGTGCCGCACCGGGCCGTCCCGTACCCGTTCCCCCGCAGCTCCCCCGTAAGGAACCCCCATGCGCATCTGCGGAGTCGGTGACAATGTCGTCGACCGCTACCCCCAGCGCGGCCTGATGTACCCGGGCGGCAACGCGCTCAACGTCGCCGTGCACGCCGCCCGGCTCGGCGCCGACGCCGGGTACCTGGGCGTCACCGGTACCGACGAGGCCGGCGCGCACATACGGGCCGCGCTCGCCGCCGAGGGCGTCCGCACCGAGCGGGCCCGTACGGCCCAAGGGCCCAACGCGTACGCCACCGTCCACCTCGACGCGGACGGCAACCGCACCTTCGGCGAGTGCGACGAGACCGTCTCGGTCTTCGCGCCGGACGCCGCCGACCTGGCCTGGCTGGCCGGCTTCGACCTGCTGCACACCGGCGACTGCAGCCGCCTGGAGCCGCATCTGCCCGCGCTCGCCGCGGCCTGCCCGGTCAGCTTCGACTTCTCCGACCGGCCCTGGTCCTACGCCGCGCCGCTGCTGCCGCACGTGCACGGCGCCGTCTTCTCGCGGCCGGACGCCGGGGACGAGGAGGCCGCCGCGCTCGCCGAGCGCGTCCGCGGCGCCGGGCCGCGGCTGGCCGTGGTGACGCGCGGCGCCCGCGGATCGCTGGTGTCGTACGAGGGGGCGGTGCACCACCAGAGCGTCGTCCCGGTCGCCGCCACCGACACCCTCGGCGCCGGCGACTCCTTCATCGCGGCCCTGCTGGTGTCGCTCCACGAAGGCCGCACCCTGGCCGACGCCGCCGGCCGGGCCGCCGGTTACGCCGCCGAGGTCTGCACCACCCCCGGAGCCTTCGGCCACCCCCTCGCCCTCCCCGCCCGGACCTGAACCGACCAACCCAGGAGAGAGCCGATGCGCCGCACCCCGGCAGCCGCCGCCGGCTGCCTGCTCGCCGTACTGCTGACGCTGCTCAGCGGCTGCGGCCAGGCCCCCGTACAGGTCACCGCCGACGACTTCCGCCTCGCCGGGAAGCCCCACGGCCACCTGACCGTCCTGGAGAAGTGGGCGGACCCCGAGTACGCCCCGTACTTCAAGTCGGCGGTCCGGGCGTACGAGAAGCGCAACCCCGGCGTCACCATCGACCTCCAGGCCGTCGGCGACCAGCCGTACAAGGACCGGCTCGCGGTGCTCGCCGCCTCCCGCGAGCTGCCCGACATCTACTTCGCCTGGCCGGGGCGGTACGCGCAGAAGTTCGCCGACGGACGGCTCGCCGCCGACCTCACCGGGCAGCTCGACGGCACCCGCTGGGGCGACAGCTTCGAGAGCGACGCGCTGCGCGCCTTCACCTACGGCGGGCGGCGGTACGGCGTGCCGCTCGACATGGACGCCAAGGTCTTCGCGTACAACGAGAAGATCTTCGACAAGGCCGGGGTGCGACGCATCCCCCGCACCTTCCCCGAACTGCTCACCGCCTGCGACCGGATCAAGAAGGCCGGATACACGCCGCTGGCGTTCGGCAACCAGTACGGCTGGCCGGCCGGGCACCTGCTCACCCAGTTCAACGCCATGGAAGTGCCGGCCGACGTGCTGGCCAAGGACTACGACGGGGGAGCCGGCGCCTTCACCCACCCGGGATACGTCCGCGCGTTCAAGGACCTGGCGCGGCTGCGGCAGCGGTGCATGCCCGCCGGCGGCACCAGCATCAGCCACGAGTCGGCGCAGGCCCGGATGCTGTACGGGAAGGCCGCCATGCAGTATCTGGAGACGCTGGAGTTCTCGTACCTGGACGAGAGCGGCGGCGCCCCGAAGGCGTACTCGGAGAACTGGGACTTCTTCCCGATGCCCGCGGTCCCCGGCGCGAAGGGCTCGCCGCGCGCCATCGCCGGCGGCGTGGACGGCCTGATGGTCTCCAACTCCTCGCCGCACAAGGCGCTCGCCGTGGACTTCCTGAAGTTCCTCACCAGCCGGGACCGGGCCCGCGCGATGGTGCGGGAGCTGGGCTGGCTGAGCGCGGTGAAGGGCACGGCGGACGCCGCGCGGCTGCCCGGGCTGGCCGGCGCGCAGCGGACCATCGCGGGCCACGACATCTCCGTCTGGCTCGACACCCGCGCCGACGACAAGGTCGTCAATCCGTACCTGTCGGCCGCCGATTCCGTACTCGGCGGGAACACCACCCCGGAGCAGGCCGTGAAAGCCGTGCGCCGCGGCGCCGAGAACGCCCGCCGCTTCGGCGTCCGGCCCTGAACCCCGCTCGCCCCGACCGCCCCCGAAGGAGGTGCACCAGTGACACGACGCCGCATCGGGCACGCCCTCTACGCCGCTCCCGCGCTCGCACTGATCGCGTTGTTCGTCTACTACCCGATCGTCGAGAACGTCCGGCTCAGCCTCTTCAAGTTCAGCGTCTTCAAGCCCGGCATGCGCTACGTCGGCCTGGAGAACTACCGGCAGGCCCTGCAGGACCCGGTCTTCTGGCACGCGCTGCTCAACAACGTCTGTTACGCGCTCACCTCGGTCGTCTTCCAGGTCGGCGCGGCGCTGGTGCTCGCCGCGGTACTGGAGGAGCTGATCGGGCGGCGGCTGCGCGGCGTGCTGCGCGCTGTGTACTTCATCCCGGCGGCCGTCTCCATGACCGTCGCGGGCCTGCTCTTCCAGTTCCTGTACCAGCCGGACGCGGGCCTGGTGAACGGCGCCCTGGACGCGGTCGGGCTCGGTGGCCTCCAGCACGACTGGCTGGGCGACACCGCCACCTCCATCTGGGGCGTCATCAACATGAGCCAGTGGCAGTCGTTCGGGTACACGACGATGCTGCTGACCGTCGCGGTCCAGCGGATACCGCGTGAGCTGTACGAGGCGGCGACCGTGGACGGCGCGGGGCGCATCCGCACCTTCTTCCACGTCACCGTGCCGATGGTGCGCGACATGACCACCCTGCTGATCATCCTCACCGTCTCCGGGGCCTTCCTGGTCTTCAACGAGGTGATGGTGATGACCGGCGGCGGCCCCGCCAACTCCAGCCAGGTGCTGGGCACGTGGCTCTACGCCAGCGCCTTCACCGGCGACGACATGGGATACGCCGCGGCGATCGGCACGGTGATCTTCCTCATCACCTTCGCCGCCGGCGCCCTGCAGCTGCTCCACTCGCGCAGAAAGGCGGTCGCCGTATGACCCTCACCCTCGGCAGGACCGCCCGTACGGCACCGGAACCGGCCACGTCCCCCACGGGGCGCGCCCCCGCCCGCTTCGGCCCCGTCGCCGTGCGCGTGCTGGCCTACGGCGCGCTGGCCGCGCTCGCCGTCGCGGTGATCTACCCGCTGTGCTGGATGGCGCTGGCGGGCCTGAAGACCAACGGAGAGATCTTCGCCGATCCCTGGGGGCTGCCCGCGCACCCACACTGGTCGACGTACGCCGACGCCTGGCAGCAGGGCGTGCTCGGCTACCTGCTCAACAGCGTGCTGGTGACCTCCGCGAGCGTGCTGGCCGTCGTCCTCATCAGCGCCTGGGCCGCCTACGGCCTCACCCGCCTGGACATCCCCTGCTCGCAGCCGGCGCTGCTGCTGGTGCTCGGCGCGATGATGCTCTCGCCGACGGTGGCCCTGGTCCCGCTCTCGCAGCTGCTCCAGGCGCTGGGCATCTACGACACGTACTGGGCGCTGATCGTCCTCTACACCGCCTTCAAGGTGCCCTTCACCACCTTCCTGATCCGCGCCTATCTGCTGGGGCAGCCGGTGGAGGTGGAGGAGGCGGCGTACATCGACGGGGCGAGCCGCTGGCAGACGTTCTGGCGGGTGGTCGTCCCGATGGCCCGCCCGATCCTCGCCTCGGCCGCCGTCCTGCAGGCGCTCTTCGCCTGGAACGAGTACGCCTTCGCGCTGGTCTTCATCACCGACGACCGGCTCAAGACGCTGCCCGTGGGCCTGGCGGACATGGCGGGGCGGCTGAACTCCGACTGGCCGGTGCTCTTCGCGGGCCTGACCATCGCCGCGCTGCCGATGATCGTGATCTTCCTGATCGGCCAGCGGCACTTCGTCCGCGGACTGGCGGCCGGCATCGGCAAGTGACCGGTCCGGCGCGGTGAGCGTGGCCCGCTGTTCCGAAAGATGTCACCGCGATACCTATCGCGGGCCACGCGTCTCTTCTATCGTCCCCGACGCACCACATCAATGGGCCGATGGCGGACCATTGGGGACGACTGGAGGAAACGCGTGGCACCGGAGACAACGCGCAGACGGGTACTGGCAGTTGGCGCGGCGGCCGTGGGCGCGGCCGCCGCCGGGTCGCTGCTGCCGCCCTCGCTGCAGCAGGCACTGGCCGCCGACGCGGCGCGGCCCGACCGTACGGACGGCGGGCTCGACGACATCGAGCACGTCGTCGTCCTGATGCAGGAGAACCGGTCCTTCGACCACTACTTCGGGATGCTGCGCGGCGTACGGGGCTACGCCGACCGCAACGCGATCCGCATCCCCGCCGGCCGCAGCGTCTTCGAGCAGCCCGCCGCGACGGGCACCGGCTCCGTGCTGCCCTTCTCCGTGCGCGAGGCCGCGGCCGCGCAGAAGAAGGACCTCCAGTACATCGGCGCCCTCGACCACGGCTGGGACGGCGGCTCGCGGGCCTGGCACGGCGGCTGGATGGACAACTGGGTCGCCGCCAAGACCGCGGCCACGATGGCGCACTACGACCGCCGGGACGTGCCGCTCCACTACGAGCTGGCCGACACCTTCACCGTCTGCGACGCGTACCACTCCTCGATCCACTCCTCCACCAGCCCCAACCGCAACCATCTGGTCAGCGGCTGGACCGGCTTCGAGCCGGACGGCAAGCGGGCGGTCGGCAACGACGCGTACGACGAGGACACCCACCCCGGCTACGACTGGACGACGTACGCCGAGCGCCTGGAGAAAGCCGGCCACAGCTGGCGGGTCTACCAGGAGTGGGACAACTTCACGGACAACAACCTGGAGTTCTACGCGCGCTTCAAGGCCGTCGCCAAGAAGGCGCTCGCGAAGGTCGGGGACGCGAAGATCCAGAACATGACGGCCTTCTACGCGAAGGTCGCGGACGCCGACGCGGCGGAGCGCGAGCGGCTGCAGGGGCTGCTGGAGGAGGGCGTGAAGGCGCTCTCGCGCGCGGACCGGAGCCTGTTCGAGCGCGCGCTGCGGCGCGGCGAGCCGGGCTCGACCGCCACCGCCTTCGCCGCGGACGTCGCCGCCGGCACCCTCCCCGAGGTCAGCTACCTCGTCCCGGCCGCCGCCGACTCCGAGCACCCCGGCTCCTCCTCGCCGATCGCCAGCGCCACCCTCGTGTACAAGGTCCTCGACGCCCTCGGGAAGAACCCCGAGGTCTGGCGGCGCACGGTCCTGCTGCTCACCTACGACGAGAACGACGGCTTCTTCGACCACGTCCCGCCGCCCGTGGCGCCCGCCGGCACCGACGAGGAGTACTGGGACGGGCGCCCCACCGGCCTCGGCATCCGCGTCCCGATGCTGGTGATCTCGCCCTGGACGGTCGGCGGCTACGCCTGCTCCCAGGTCTTCGACCACACCTCGATCACCCGCTTCCTGGAGCGCTGGACGGGGGTCCGCGAGCCGAACATCAGCGCCTGGCGGCGCACCGTCTGCGGCGATCTGACCAGCGCCTTCGACTTCTCGCGCGGCCGCAGGCAGCCGGCCGTCGACCAGCCGGGCGCGATCCCGCCCTTCACCGGGCGGTGGAGCCCCAGGCCGCCCGCCGAGCAGCGGCTGCCGCGGCCGGAGGAGGGCACGCGCCCGGCCCGTCCGCTGCCGTACCAGCCCGACGCGGACGGCGCCTACGACCCGGCGGCCGGGCACTTCCGGCTGGCGCTGCGCAATACGGGCGCGGCCGCCGCGCACCTCGCGCTGTACCCGTATGCGCGCGAATACGCCACGCCCCAGCACCGCGACGTACGGGGGAAGGCAGGCTGGGACGTACCGGTCCGGGAGCAGGCGTACGACTTCCACCTCACCGGGCCCAACGGCTTCCGGCGGGAGTTCGCCGGGACCGGGGCGGGCGCGGCGGCCGGACTGAAGGTGAGCACGCATCTGGACGCCGGGCGGCGGGAGATCCATCTGACGCTCGTCAACGGAGGTGACGGGGGTCTGACCGTCACGCTGGCGCCGCTGGCGTACTCCGGTGCGGCGCCGCGCACGGTGAAGCTGCCCGCGGGGCGCACCCGTACGCTGGCGCACTCCGCCGACCGCGACCACGGCTGGTACGACCTAAACGTCACGGTCACGGAGGACGAAACGTTCCGCCGCCGGCTGATGGGCCACATCGAGAACGGGGCGGAGTCCATAACGGGCTGAAACGCGCGGACGCCGATCCTTCGCTTCTTTGTGGGGAAGTACACAAAGGGGTCAAAGGATCTTTTCGGGCTGTCACTCTCTTGGGATGCGGGCCCGCCGCCCCTTCGTCGGCAGGCGGCGGGCCCGTGCCATCCCCCGCCCGTCCCGCGCTCGGCAGCACCGGTGACCCCGGAGTTCGACGCACAAACCGGGAAGCAGACGAAGGCCCTCATGACCGCACTCGCCCGGTGGTGCCTGAAGCGCCGCGCCCTGGTCATCGTCCTGTGGCTCACCGTCCTCGCGGGCGTCGTGGCGGCAGCCGGTGCACTGGGCTCCTCGTACTCGAACAACTACGACGTCCCCGGTACGGAGTCCGGGCGCGCGGCGGAACGGATGGCGGACGCCTTCCCCGGACAGTCCGGGGACAGCGACACCCTCGTGTGGCACACCGACTCCGGGACCGTGCGCGCGGACGCGGTACGGGACCGGATGGGCCCGGCCCTGGACCGGATCGCCGACCTGCCCGGCGTCGCCTCCGTGGACGGCCCGTACGACACGCGGGCCGGCGCCCCGGCGGACGAGGGGGCGGCACAGCGCGTCAGCGAGGACGGACGCACCGCCTACGCCACGGTGGCCTTCGACGCGCCCACCGACGACCTGGACCCGAAGCAGGTACAGGCCGTCGTGGACACCGCGCGGGCCGCGTCCGGGGACGGCCTCACCGTCGCGCTCGGCGGCGCCGGCATCGGCCTCACCGAAGCGCCGCAGAGCCATCTCGCCGAGGCCCTCGGCCTGGCGGCGGCCGCCGTCGTGCTCTTCCTCGTTTTCGGATCACTGGCCGCGACCCTGCTGCCGATCATCACCGCCGTCGTCGCGGTCGGCACCGCCTCGGCCGGCATCGGCCTGCTCGGCCACGCCATGACCGTGGCCGACTTCGCGCCCATGCTCGGCATGCTCATCGGGCTCGGCGTGGGCATCGACTACGCGCTGTTCATCGTCACCCGGCATCGCAAGAACCTGCGCGCGGGGATGGGCGTCGCCGAGGCCGCGCAGAAGGCGGTGGCCGTCTCGGGACGGGCCGTGGTGTTCGCCGGGGCGACCGTGTGCATCGCCCTGCTCGGGATGCTCGTCCTGCGGCTGAGCTTCCTCAACGGCGTCGCGCTCGCCGCGTCGCTGACCGTCGTGCTCACCGTGGCCGCCTCCGTCACCCTGCTGCCCGCGCTCCTGGGGCTGATCGGGACGCGCGTACTGGGGCGGCGCGAACGCGGCCGGCTCGCCGCCGACGGGCCGCGCCCCGAGCAGCCCACCGGCTTCGCCGTCCGCTGGTCCGGCTTCGTCGAACGCCACCCCAAGCTGCTCGGCGGCCTCGCCGCCGTCGTCATGCTCGTCCTCGCACTGCCCACCCTCGGGCTGCACCTGGGCACCTCCGACCAGGGCAACGACCCGCGCTCCTCGACCACCCGGCAGGCGTACGACCTGCTGGCCGAGGGCTTCGGCCCCGGTTTCAACGGGCCGCTGACCCTGGTCGGCGACCTGGACGGCGCCGGCGACCGGCTCGCCTTCGACGGCCTCCCGGACCGGCTGCGGGCCACACCCGGCGTGGCGCAGGTCAGCGGCCCGGAGTTCGACGGCAGCGGCAGTACGGGCGTGATCACGGTCGTCCCGGACAGCTCACCGCAGTCGAAGGACACCTCGGACCTGGTCGAACGGCTGCGCACGGACGTGCTGCCGAACGCCGCCGACGCCGCCACGCTGCACGTCGACGTCGGCGGCGTGACCGCCGGCTACGACGACTTCGCCGACGTGATCGTCGGCAAGCTGCCGCTCTTCGTGGGCGTGGTCGTCGCCCTCGGGTCCGTACTGCTCCTGCTGGCCTTCCGCTCGATCGGCATCCCGCTCAAGGCCGCGGTCATGAACGTCGCCGCCGTCGCCTCCGCCTTCGGGGTCGTCGTCGCCGTCTTCCAGTGGGGCTGGGGCAGCGAACTCCTGGGCCTGGGCAGCGGCGGCCCGATCGAGCCCTTCCTACCGGTGATCATGGTCTCCGTCCTCTTCGGCCTCTCCATGGACTACCAGGTCTTCCTGGTCAGCCGGATGTACGAGGAGTGGCGGCGCACGCACGACAACTGCCGGTCCGTACGAGTCGGGCTCGCCGAGACCGGCCGGGTGATCAACTCCGCGGCGGTCATCATGATCGCGGTGTTCTCCGCCTTCGTGCTCAGCGGCGACCGGACGATCGCCATGTTCGGCATCGGACTGGCCGCCGCGGTCGCCCTGGACGCCTTCGTGCTGCGCACGCTCCTCGTACCGGCCCTGATGCACATGCTCGGCGGCGCGAACTGGTGGCTGCCGGGCTGGCTGGAGCGGCGGCTGCCGCGCCTCAGCATCGAACCGCCGGAGGAGTACGCGGACGCCGCCCCGCAGGTCCTCGTCCCCGAGCCGCGGGAGGCGGCGGACGCGCCCCTCGTACGCCGCTGACCGGGCCGTCCGGACGCCGTTCCCGCGCTCGTCATCCGGTGTCGGCCCGCTCTCTCATACGACTCTCAGACGCGGCCCCTACGGTCGCGCCCATGGCTACCACGACGACCAAGAACGACACCGAGAAGACCGAGCCGGTCACCGGGGACGCGGCGGCGGACACGAAGCCGGCGGACGCCCCCGAGGACAGCACCCCGGAGACCACCGCCGGTACCGAGGAGACCGGCGCGGACGAGAGCTTCACCGAGGACGCGCCCGCCGTCGAGCAGCCCGCATCCGCGCGCCGCTCCATCGCCGCCGGGGCCGGCGCCGTCGTCGGTGCCGCGCTCGGCCTCGCCTCCCTGACCGGCACCTGGGCCGGCACCGTCCTCGCCGAGCGGCAGACCGTCCTCGGCCAGATCAAGCTCCAGACCGGCAAGACCCGGGACCAGATCGCCGCCGTCTACACCGCCCCCTGGCACACCACGGCCCTCGTCAACGGGATCTTCGCCCTGCTGGCCCTCGTGGTCACCGGCGTCGTCCTGCTCCGCCGCCCGCAGACCGTCTGGGTCCGGGCCGTCGCCTGGGCCGGCTTCGCGCTCGCCGTGATCGGCCTGGTGGTCGCCGGCGGCATGTACCTCGACCTGTTCGCGTCCGCCCCGAAGCTCAGCGCCGGCGGCTCCTCCTGAGGAGAGCCCGCATGACGGCATACAGGAGGGGCCTTAGATCCGCGGCATGAGACACGGCAGCGGATCTAAGGCCCCTCCGGCCGTGGAGATCGGGAAGTTGCCCGATGCGGCGCACCTCCTGAGGCGGCCAGGCTGACGACGTACCGTCAGCCGCCGCGGGAACGCGCTTCCCGCGGCCGTCCAGGAGACGTCATGCTCTACTACGAAGTCCAGCACCGCGCCCGCGCCGAGGAACTGCGCCGGGAGGCCGACCGCGACCGGCTGGCCCGCCAGGCCGCCGAGGGACGCAGCGCCGCGCAGTCCGCCGGCAACGCATCCGAAGGGCGGGTGAGCAGGTGGGGCCGGGGCGTACGGTCCCGCCGCCGGGCCGCGGCATAAGGACCGAACGCCTTACGGACGCGGGCCCGTGACCGCTCACGGAGGCGGCCCGGTGACCGCTTACGGAGGCGGCCCGGTGACCGCAAAACTCGGTGCCGGATTGTCAGACCCCTGTGCGATGCTCTGCGACGTGGAGACCAGGTCCGTCAGTCGCGTGTTCGTCGGCCGCGGCAGCGAGTTGAGCCTGCTGGGCGACGCGCTCGCGCGCACCACGGCCGCCGGCGAGCCGCAGGCGCTGCTCGTCGGCGGCGAGGCGGGCGTGGGCAAGACCCGGCTCGTCGAGGAGTTCGCCGCGGCCGCCCGGGCCACCGGCGCGCTCGTCGCCCTCGGCGGCTGCATCGAGATCGGCTCCGAGGGCCTGCCGTTCGCCCCTTTCTCCGCGATCCTGCGCACGCTGAACGCCCGCCTCCCCGAGGAGCTGGCCGCCGCCGTCGGAGGCCAGGAGGGCGAGCTGGCCCGCATCCTGCCCGAGCTCGGCGAGGCCCCGGGCGAGTCGCGCGACGACGAGCACGGCCGCGCCCGCCTCTTCGAGCTGACCGCCCGGCTGCTGGAGCGGCTCGCCCGCGGCCGCAGCCTCGTCATCCTCATCGAGGACCTGCACTGGGCCGACCGCTCCACCCGCGAGCTGCTCAGCTATCTGCTGCACACCCTCCACGACGCCGGCGTCCTGCTGGTCGCGACGTACCGCTCCGACGACATCCACCGCCGCCACCCGCTGCGCCCCTTCCTCGCCGAGGTCGACCGCATGCGCACGGTCCGGCGCGCCGAGCTGGCCCGGTTCACCCGCGACGAGGTCCGCTCCCAGATGGCCGGGATCACCGGCAGCGAGCCCGAAGAGGCCCTGGTCGAGCGGGTCTTCGAGCGCTCCGAGGGCAACGCCTTCTTCGTCGAGGAGCTGGCCTGCAGCATCCACGACGGCACGCTCCCCGGCCTCAGCGACTCGCTGCGCGACCTCCTCCTCGTCCGCGTCGAGGCGCTGCCGGAGCACACCCAGCGGGTCATCCGGATGGCCGCCGAGGGCGGCTCCACCGTCGAGCACGACCTCCTCGCGGCCGTCGCGGGCCTGCCGGAGGACGACCTCATCGAGGCGCTGCGGGTCGCCGTCGGCAGTAACACCCTCGTGCCCACCAGCGACGGCACGGGCTACCGCTTCCGGCACGCCCTGGTGCGCGAGGCCGTCCAGGACGACCTGCTCCCCGGGGAGCGCACCCGCCTCAACCGCCGGTACGCAGAAGCGCTGGAGGCCGATCCGGGCCTGGTGCGCGCCGAGGCGTGCGCCGCGCGCCTGGCGAGTTACTGGTACCACGCCAGGGACGCCGTCAAGGCACTGCCCGCCGTGCTCACCGCCTCGGTCACCGCCCGCCGCCGGCACGCACACGCCGAGCAGCTGCGGCTGCTGGACCGCGCCCTGGAGCTGTGGGACGAGGTGCCCAAGGACGTCCGGCTCGCGGTCCGCCCCGTGGACTGCGCCGAGGCCTACCCGGCCAGCGGCTGCGACGACGACGCGCTGCGCTATCTCGACCTGCTGGCCGAGATCGCGGTGGCCGCCCGGCTCTCCGGCGACCGCGAGCGCGCCTACACGGTCACCAAGCGGGCACTGCGCGCCCTCGCGAGGGAGCACGACCCGCTGCGCGAGGCGTGGTTCCTCACCCAGCGCTCCCGGCTGGCGCAGAGCACGGGCCGCGGCGACGGCTGGGCCGACCTGAGCGCGGCCCAGGAGCTGGTGCGCGGGCTGCCGCCGTCGCCGGTGCACGCCGCGGTACTGGCGCAGGCCGCCGCCTGGGGCGCACTGCACGCCCCGGGGCCCGACTCCTTCACCGCCGCCGAGCGGGCCGTGGAGCTCGCCTGCCTGGTCGGCGAGGAGGAGGTCGAGCTGAACGCCCGCCTCACGCTGTACGGCCTGCAGGTCTCCTCGGGCGACGTGGACGGCGGCCTGGCCGGCTTCCGCGCGGCGCTGGACCGGGCGCTGGAGCGCGGCTACTCGGCCGTCGTCGCGCGCGGCTTCTCCAACCTCCCCTCGCACCTGGAGTCGGTGGGCCGCTCCGCCGAGGCGGTGGCCGCGACCGAGCGCGGGCTTGCCATGACCGACCACTTCGGCCTGAAGGACTCCCGCAGCTGGGTGTACGGCAATCTCGCCGAGAGCCTGATGTCACTGGGCCGCTGGGCGGAGTCCGCGGCGGCCGCCGCCGACTGCCGGCGCCTCGCCCTGGGCAGCCGCACCCGCGCGCTGGCCGCCTCCCGCCACGCCGACCTGGCGCTGCGCCGCGGCGACTTCGGCACGGCCGCGGAGGAACTGGCCGTAGCGCGCCGCGACTTCGGCAGCTACGAGAACCAACCCCAGTACACGGTCCCCATGACCCGCTTCGCCTACGAAATAGCCGTCCACCGGGAGGGCGCGGCCGCGGCCCGGGAGGTGCTGGAGCCGCTGCTGGCGGCCGGGTTCCCGCTCGACACGTACAGCTTCGGCTGGCCGCTGCTGTGGCGGGCCGCCGCCGCGGAGGCGGACGCCCGCGGGCTGCCCGCCGCGGCCGAGGGGCGGGCGGAGCTGCTCGCCCGGCTGGCGGCGGTGGTGAAGGGGCTGCCCCGCCCGGTCCCGGTGTGGCAGGCGTACGGCCGGCTGACCGAGGCGGAGCTGTGCCGGGCGCAGGGGCGGCCGGCGCCGGAGCGCTGGGCCGAGGCGGTCGCCGCGCTCCGCCGGGTCGAGCGGCCGTACGAGCTGGCCTGGGCGTGCCACCGCTGGGCGGAGGCGCTGCTGACCTGCGGCCCGGCGGCCCGCGAGCAGCGCGAGGCGGCGACGGTGCTGCTCGCCGAGGCGCGGGCCGCGGCGCGGTGGATGGGCGCGGGCCCGCTGGCCCTGGAGATCGACCGGCTCGCGCTGCGGGCCCGGATCACGCTGCCGGACGGGCCGGACGGACGAAGATCCGGCGGCCTCACGCCGGTGCCCACGCCGTCGATGCCCGCGCCGTCGACGCCCCCGCCGTCGACGCCCGTGCTTTCCGCGCCGACCGGGGACCGGGCAGCAGAGCCCGCCGCTTCGACCGCCGCCTCGACGGCCGACGCGACCGCCGGCTCGCTGGGGCTCACCCCGCGCGAGCAGGACGTGCTGCGGCTGGTCGCGGTGGGGCGCAGCAACCGCCAGATAGCGGACGCGCTCTTCATCTCGCCCAAGACCGCGAGCGTGCACGTCTCCAACATCCTGGCGAAGCTCGGCGTCTCGGGGCGCGGCGAGGCGGGCGCCCTGGCGCACCGGCTGCGGCTCTTCCCGGACGCGGAGTCCGCCTGAGACCGAGCGGCCCGGCTCACCGCGCAGGCCGTCGCGGCCCCGTCACGGAGCCGGGCGCGGCGGATGGACGACGACCCGCCCGGAGGCGAGGTCGATCGGGCCGCGGCCCGGGTCGGCGTCGCCGATGTCCTCGACCACCAGGGACAGCTTCTGCCGTTCGTCCTCGGTGTGCTTGCGGCCCGGCGCGAAGAGCTCTTCGGCGAGGTTGAACATGGCGACCCCCTGCGTGGCGTCCTGCTCACTCGGCGTGGCGTCCTGCCCACTGCCGTCAGTGCCGTCAGTGTAGGCACGCGCGGGGCAAAAAGGGCATCATGTGATCTTCAGCCGGAGAATGCGGTCGTCGCCCTTCTCCGGCGTGCCCCGCTTGTCCGTCTCGCTGGTGACCAGCCACAGCCCGCCGTCCCCGGTCGGGACGACCGTCCGCAGCCGCCCGTACTTCCTCTCCAGGAACGCCTGCGGCTTCGCCACGGGCTCCGTGCCCCGCAGCGGGATCCGCCACAGCCGCTCGCCGCGCAGCCCGGCCATCCAGACCGACCCCTTGGCGTACGCGATCCCGCTGGGCGAGGCGTCCGCGGTACGCCACTGCTCGACGGGCTGTACGTACGAGGAGCCCCCGCCGCTCTTCCCCTCGGCGTCGGGCCAGCCGTAATTGCCGCCCGGCCGGATCAGGTTCAGCTCGTCCCAGGTGTTCTGGCCGAATTCCGACGCCCACAGCCGCTTGTCGGCGTCCCAGGCCAGTCCCTGGACGTTGCGGTGGCCGTACGAATAGACGACGGAGTCGGCCGAGGGATTGCCGTGCGCCGGCTCGCCGTCCGGCGTCATCCGCAGGATCTTGCCGCCCAACGAGTCCTTGTCCTGCGCCTCTTCGCCGTCGCCGGTCTCGCCCGTGCCGGCGTACAGCATCTTGTCCGGGCCGAAGGCGATGCGCCCGCCGTTGTGGATACGGCCCTTGGGAATGCCCCTGAACACCGTGTCGGGGGCGCCCAGTTGGTCGCCGGCCGGGCGCTTGTCGTCGTAGAGCATGCGGGCGATGCGGTTGTCGGACGCGGTGGTGAAGTACGCGTACACCAGGTGGTCGGCGCCGAACGTCGAGGAGACCGCGAGGCCCAGCAGCCCGCCCTCGCCGTCCGGGGCCACGCCGGGCACCGAGCCCAGCTCGGTCTTCTTCCCGCTCTTGCCGTCCACCGCGACGATCTTCCCCGTGTCCCGGGACGCCACGAGGAGGTCGCCGCCGGGCAGCGGGGCCACGCCCCAGGGGGACTTGAGGCCGGTGGTGAGGGTGGAGACCACCTTCACCGAGCCCTTCGCGGGGGCCGCCGGGGGAGTGCGGTGCGGCGCGGGCGACGCGCTGCCGCCGCGCGAGGGTCCGGCGGACGTCCCCGCCGTACCACCGTCACCGCCCGAGGGACCGCCCGAAGAACCCCCCGAGGAGCAGCCCGCCGCCAGGAGCAGGGCGGCGGCGGTCAACGCGGCGGTCGCGGTACGGCGTGGCACGGCGGGCGTCCTCTCATCGGCGGCGGCCACCAGCACACCACATGCAGCCCCCCGCCACCCGACGGTTCCCGCACCCGCTTCCGGGGTAACCCCCGGTCGGGGGGAGCGGAGCGTTCGAATCGCCCCGTATGCGCGCGGGCCCCGTACGTGCACCGGGCCCCGTACGTGCACCGGGCCCCGTACGTGCACCGGGCCAGTCCCACGCCCCCGCGCCGGATCAGTCCCAAGACCCCCGTGCCGGTGGCAGGGACGCGATCTCCGCGAGGTCGTGGTGGGTCAGTCGGAGCGCGGCGGCCTTGGCGTTCTGGGTGGCCCAGCGCTCCTTCTTCGTGCCCGGTATCGGGACCACGTGCCGGCCCTGCGCCAGTACCCACGCCAGCGCGACCTGCCCCGGTGTCGCGCCGTGCCGCGCGCCCACCCGGCGCAGCCCCGCCACGACCGGCTGGTTGGCGGCCATCATCTCCGCCGTGAAGCGCGGGTGCCGGGCCCGCAGGTCCTCCGGCTCGAAGCCCTGGCCCGGCGTCAGCGTGCCGGTGAGATAGCCGTTGCCCAGCGGCATCGCCGCGAGGAAGCCCACGCCGCGCGTCTCGCACCACGGCAGCAGCGCCTCCAGCGCGTCCGGCGACCACACCGACAGCTCCGCCTCCACGCTGCTGACCGGGAACACCTGCTGGACGCGCTCCAGTTGGTGCAGCGTGAGGTCGTGCGTACGGGCGCCGCGGCGCCGGGGAGCCCGCGCGCCCACGGCGCACAGCCCCAGTGCGCGCACCTTCCCGGCGGCCACCAGCTCCGCCATCGCCCCCCAGGTCTCCTCGACGGGTACCTCGGGGTCGGAGCGGTGCAGCTGGTAGAGGTCGATGTGGTCGGTCTGCAGCCGGCGCAGCGAGGCGTCGCAGGCCCGCTTCACGTATCCGGGGCGGCCGTTGGCGACGATGTGCTGGTCGCCGACCAGCAGCCCGCCCTTGGTCGAGAGGAACGCCTGGTCCCGGCGCCCCTTGAGCGCCCGGCCCAGTACCAGTTCGTTGGTGAAAGGGCCGTACATGTCGGCGGTGTCCAGCAGGGTGCAGCCCCGGTCGAGCGCGGCGTGCACGGTCCGTACCGAGCCCTCCCCGTTCTGCTGCGACGCGGTGTACCCCCAGTTCATCGGCATGCAGCCGAGCCCGATAGCGCCCACTTCGAGCGCCGCCGCACCGATTGTCCTGCGCTCCACCTGGTCGTGCCTCCGTCCCCTCGCCCCGGTCAAGGGCGCTGACCAAACTAACGTCTGATGACGGGCACTCTTCGCATAGCCTCGGGCCATGGCTTCCGCAGACACCACTCGCGCCACCGACGTCTGGCTCCCCATCCCCGCCACCGAGATCGACGGGCTCCCCGCGGACCTCTCCTACGTCCACTGGGACGCCGGCCCCGAATACCCCGCAGACCCCGCCCGCTGCGCCTTCTACGCCGTCCCCTACATGAAGCCCGTCGACCAGCTCCTGCGGCCGCTCCCGGAAATGGCGAACGTCCGCGTCGTGCAGACCCTCACGGCCGGCATCGAGCACATGCTGCCCGCCGTGCCCGGGCTGCCGGCCGGTGCCAAGCTGTGCAACGCGCGCGGCCTGCACGATGCGAGTACCGCCGAGCTCACCCTCACGCTCATTCTCGCCGCGCTCCGCGACATCCCCGCATTCGTGCGGTCCCAGGACGCGGGGGAGTGGCGACAGGGCTTCCGTGATTCGCTGGCCGACAAGTCCGTCCTCATTGTGGGTTACGGTTCGATCGGAAGTGCTATCGAGGACCGGCTCACGCCTTTTGAGTGTGCGCGGGTGGCGCGCATTGCGCGCACCGCTCGTGACACCGTGCGCGGTCCCGTGCTTCCACTCGCGGAGCTGCCCGCACTGTTGCCCGACGCCGATGTCGTGATCATGGCAACGCCGCTCACCGAAGACACCCGTGGCCTGGTCGGAGCCGATTTCCTGGCCCGCATGAAGGACGGCGCGCTGCTTGTCAACATCGCGCGCGGGGGCGTCGTCGACACCAAGGCGCTGCTCGCCGAACTGGAGTCGGGACGGCTCCGGGCAGCACTCGATGTAACCGATCCGGAACCGCTGCCTGCCACTCACCCCCTGTGGCACGCTCCCGGCGTGCTCATCACTCCGCACGTCGGTGGCCCCAGTACTGCCTTCCTGCCCCGTGCGAAGCGGCTTCTCCGTGATCAACTGCGGCTCTTCGCGGCCGGCGAGCCTCTCCGGAACGTCATCACCACCGCCGACTGACGGGTTGCGCGTAGCTCTACGGAGTCGTACGACTGCGTCCTGTGCGACCAACTCGCCTGCCAGTCACGCTCCGTAGAGCGACTATGTCCCTGTGTGACGGAACTGGTGTATCGTCCCGAACGGGGACCCGCGCCGGGACGTGGCGGCGCGCAGCGAACGACCGGAACCGAGGGGGGCGACGGGCGATGTACGGCCGATGCACCACCGAGACGAGGACCGCTGAGCACACGCGCGTTCCGCGCGTTCCCACCACCATACGGACGCAGCGCGGGCCGTGCCCGCCACGACCACGCCGGTGGGCCGCGCGGGGGAGAGCCCGGTGACCGCCTCCGGCGCGGTGCTCGCCCGGCCGGCCCGGCCGCGGCCCGCGAGCAGCCTGCCCCAGATCGTGCTCGCCGTCGTCTGCGGCGGTTATGCCACGGGAGCCATGTTCGGCTGGGGCTCGGAGAAACTCGCCCTGATCATGGGTGACTTCGGACTCAGCGCGGCCGCCCTGGCCGCCACGGTCTCCTGTGTGCTGTACGCCCGCAGGCACCACAGCCGCTTTCGACCCGCCTGGCTCCTGTTCGCGGTCTCCTCCGCGATGGCGGGCATCGGCAACGGCATCTGGGGATGGTACGAGGTCGTGCTCGGCGTGACCGACCCCGACTCCCCGCTCGCCGACTTCTTCTTCCTGCTCTTCGCGCCGTCGGCCATCGTGGGGCTGCTGGTGCTGGCCAAGCGGCCGGTCACCCGGGCCGGCTGGGTCTGCCTGGCGCTGGACGCCTGGCTGATCGGCGGCTCGCTGCTCACGCTCACCTGGAGCCTGGCACTCGCCCGCACCGCCCACATCCAGGGCCAGACGGTCGCACAGAGCGCCCTGTCGCTCGCCTACCCGCTGCTGGACATCGTCCTGGTGAGCCTGGTCCTCGCGCTGCACTTCAAGCGCTCCTCGGCGCACCGCTCCGCGGTCAACACCGCCATCGCCGCGCTCGCGCTGACCGTGCTCTGCGACGCGCTGTTCACCTCGCCGCTGCTGCACGCGCGCTACCGCTCCGGCCACATCCTCGACGCGGGCTGGTTCGCCGCGTCCCTGCTGATGGCGTACGCCCCCTGGGTCAGCGCGCGCTGGAGCGGGGACTCCGCCGGGGACGCCTTCACGCGCGCCACCCGGCGCGCGACCGTGCCCCCCGGCAGCCGCCCGATCGCCGGGTCGCTGGCCGCGCTGACCCCGTACCTCGCCGCAGCCGTCTGCACCCTGGGCATCCTGCTCAACGTCCTGGACGGCCGCCGCATCGACCACGTCGTGCTCTTCACCGGCTGCACGGTCGTGCTCGCCCTGGTCGTACGCCAGGGGATCATGCTGCTGGACAACATCACCCTCACCCAGGAACTGGCCCAGAAAGAGAACCACTTCCGCTCCCTGGTGCAGGGCTCCAGCGACGTCATCATGATCGCCGCGCCGACCGGCGTGCTGCGCTACGTCAGCCCCGCCGCCTCCGGCGTCTACGGTCGCGACGCCGAGGACCTGGTCGGCTCCGAGCTGGCGTCCCTGATCCACCCCGAGGATCTCGGGCGCGTGGTGCACGAAGTACGGCGGTTCCTGGCCGCCGACCCCGAGGCGGAGCCCACCACCCGCATCGAGTGCCGCTTCCGGGCCGGCGACGGCCGCCCCGGCGGCGAGCAGTGGCTGAACGTCGAATCCACGGTCAACCGCCACGAAGGCGGCCTGATCTTCAACTCCCGCGACGTCACAGAACGGGTGCGCCTGCAAGCCCAGCTCCAGCACAACGCCTCGCACGACGCGCTCACCGACCTGCCCAACCGCGCCCTGTTCACCGAACGGGTCAGCCAGGCCGTCAGCGGCCGCCGCTCCTCCGACCACGACACGGCCGTGCTCTACATCGACCTGGACGGATTCAAGCAGGTCAACGACACCATCGGACACCAGGCCGGGGACGAACTGCTGGTTCAGGCCGCACGCAGGCTGGCCGAATCCGTACGGGCCGGCGACATCGCCGCGCGCCTGGGCGGCGACGAATTCGCCGCGCTCATCATGGGCGACGGCAGCCGCGACCGTACGAGCCGGGAGTTCCGCGTCCACGAGATCGCCGACCGGCTGCGGATCAGGCTGTCCGAGCCGTACCGCATCGACGGCCAGGACGTCCGGGTCGCGGCCAGCATCGGCGTGGCCTTCGCCGAGCCCGGCGTCACCCCGGCCGGCCTGATGCGCAACGCCGACCTGGCGATGTACCGCGCCAAGCAGGCCGGCAAGGGCCGCGTGGAGCTGTACGCACCCCAGATGCAGGCCGACGTGGTCCGCCGCTCCGAGATCGCGACAAGGCTGCGCGCGGCGCTGCACGACGGCGAATTCGCGCTGCTCCACCAGCCCGTCGTGGAGCTCGCCAGTGGCCGGATCACGGCGGTCGCCGCCCAGGCCCGCTGGCGCTCCGCACAGGGCATCCTCTTCACCCCCGCCGAATTCCTGCGGGTCGGCGAACGCGGCCAGGCGGCCCTCGAGGACGGCGAGCGCACCGCCGAGCTGAGCCGCTGGCAGCTGGAGGAGGCGGTCGAACAGGCCGCGCGGCGGCACCACGCGGGCCACGCGGTCTGCGTCGCCGTCCGGCTCTCCGCCCGGCGGCTGCTGGACCGCAAGCTCCCGCCCCGCAGCATCGAGACGTTACTCGCGCGGCACGGCCTGCCGTCCGGGTCGCTGCTGCTCGAACTGTCCGACAGCGACCCGAGGATCCCGCTGGACGAGCTGGAGCGCCGCCTGGCGGCCCTGCGCCGACTCGGCGTACGGATCGCGCTGGACGGCTTCGGCAGCGGATACGCCGCCATCAGCGCACTGCGCCGGCTGCCCATCGACGTACTGCGGCTGGACCGTGGCCTGGTCGACGGCGTCGTGGAGTCCGCGCGCCTGCACAAGATCACCGCAGGGCTGCTGCGGATCGCCGGGGACCTCGGGCTGCAGTCCGTGGCCGACGGCGTGGACCGGCCCGAGCAGGTCAGCGCGCTGCGCGCGATGGGCTGCACGCACGGCCAGGGCATGGCCTTCTCCGGACCGCTGGACGAGCACCGGCTGCGCCGCGCGCTCGGCATCGGCGCGTACCCCCTCCCCGGCCTGCTGCCCGAGGGGCGCGAGATGGTGCTGAGCAGCACCGTGCCGGCCGCCCGGCGGGCCTTCGGTCCCCGGGAGCCGGGCGGCGCCGGACGGCTGGGAGAGCTGCCGCGACGGCTCGGCGCGGGGGAGGTACCGGCCGGCCCCGACGCGATCAGCCATCCCCCGTTGCGCTCAAATAGTGAGACCCCCGTCCCACCCACTTGACACTCCAGGTGCGCCGGGGGGAAGGTCAGAGCCATGCGCACCCGAATTCTCGTACTTGGACAGCGCGTCGGCTGAAGCCGGGCCATGAAGTAGCCCGGCGCACCGCACCGACGCGCTCCCCTCGCTTGCCTGACGGCACGAGGGGTTTTTTGTTGCACCAGCACCGCCAAATCACATCAAAACCCTCACCTCCGAGAAGAGACGCAGATGACCGAGCAGGCCACCGGGGCCCACCATCCGCAGCCGCGGGCCCGTTCCGGCGGATCTCAGCAGTCCGCCTCCGCCGTCGAGCACGTCACGGGCGCGCAGTCCCTCATTCGTTCCCTGGAGGAGGTCGGGGCCGACACCGTATTCGGCCTTCCCGGCGGTGCGATCCTCCCGGCGTACGACCCGATGATGGACTCCTCGAAGGTCCGCCACATCCTCGTCCGCCACGAGCAGGGCGCGGGACACGCCGCCACCGGCTACGCGCAGGCCACCGGCAAGGTCGGCGTCTGCATGGCCACCTCGGGCCCCGGCGCCACGAACCTGGTCACCCCGATCGCCGACGCCCACATGGACTCCGTCCCGATGGTCGCGATCACCGGCCAGGTCGCCTCCGCGGCGATCGGCACGGACGCCTTCCAGGAGGCGGACATCTGCGGCATCACCATGCCGATCACCAAGCACAACTTCCTGGTGACCGACCCGGCCGACATCCCCAAGACCATCGCCGAGGCGTTCCACATCGCCTCGACGGGCCGTCCGGGCCCGGTGCTGGTGGACATCGCCAAGGACGCCATGCAGGCGAAGACGACCTTCTCCTGGCCGCCGCAGACCGACCTGCCCGGCTACCGCCCGGTGACCAAGCCGCACGCCAAGCAGATCCGCGAGGCCGCCAAGATGATCACCGAGGCCAAGCGCCCGGTGCTCTACGTCGGCGGCGGCGTGATGAAGGCCGGTGCGACGGCCGAACTGAAGGTGCTCGCCGAGCTGACCGGCGCCCCCGTCACCACCACCCTGATGGCGCTGGGCTCCTTCCCCGACACCCACCCGCAGCACGTGGGCATGCCCGGCATGCACGGCTCGGTCGCCGCGGTCACCTCGCTGCAGAAGGCCGACCTGATCGTCGCCCTGGGCGCCCGCTTCGACGACCGCGTCACCGGCAAGCTGGACAGCTTCGCCCCGTACGCCAAGATCGTGCACGCGGACATCGACCCGGCCGAGATCGGCAAGAACCGGACGGCCGACGTGCCGATCGTCGGCGACGCCCGCGAGGTCATCGCCGACCTCATCGTGGCCGTCCAGGCCGAGCACGAGGCCGGCCGCACCGGCGACTACGCCGCCTGGTGGAAGGACCTGAACCGCTGGCGCGAGAACTACCCGCTCGGATACGACCTGCCCGAGGACGGCACCCTCTCCCCGCAGCAGGTCATCCAGCGCATCGGGCAGCTCGCCCCTGAAGACACCATCTACGCGGCGGGCGTGGGCCAGCACCAGATGTGGGCCGCCCACTTCATCGACTACGAGCGGCCCGCGACCTGGCTGAACTCCGGCGGCGCCGGAACGATGGGCTACGCGGTCCCGGCCGCGATGGGCGCCAAGGCCGGCCGGCCCGACCGCCCCGTGTGGGCGATCGACGGCGACGGCTGCTTCCAGATGACCAACCAGGAACTGGTCACCTGCGCGCTCAACAACATCCCGATCAAGGTCGCGATCATCAACAACGGCGCGCTGGGCATGGTCCGCCAGTGGCAGACGCTGTTCTACAACCAGCGGTACAGCAACACCGTGCTGCACTCCGGCCCGGAGGCGGCCGACACGCCGAACCTCGGCACCCGCTGCCCGGACTTCGTGAAGCTGGCCGAGGCCATGGGCTGCGTGGCGATGCGCTGCGAGGACCCCGCCGAGCTCGACGCCGTGATCGCCAAGGCCAACGCCATCAACGACCGCCCCGTCGTCGTCGACTTCATCGTGCACGAGGACGCCCAGGTCTGGCCCATGGTCGCCGCCGGCACCTCCAACGACGAGGTCATGGCCGCCCGCGGGGTGCGCCCCGA
This sequence comes from Streptomyces sp. NPDC000151, assembly GCF_040301705.1. Classification (NCBI taxonomy): domain Bacteria; kingdom Bacillati; phylum Actinomycetota; class Actinomycetes; order Kitasatosporales; family Streptomycetaceae; genus Streptomyces; species Streptomyces sp. NPDC000151. The sequence continues at coordinate 69,014 of NZ_JBEPFC010000019.1, forward strand.
CTTCGGCGACAACGAAGACGACTGACCGGCCAGGACAGAAGAGAAGAGACCGAGCACATGACCAAGCACACGCTCTCCGTCCTGGTGGAGAACACGCCGGGTATCCTGGCCAGGATCGCCGCGCTGTTCTCCCGCCGCGGCTTCAACATCGACTCACTCGCCGTCGGTGTCACGGAGCACCCCGACATCTCACGCATCACCATTGTCGTGAATGTCGAGTCGCTCCCGCTGGAGCAGGTCACCAAGCAGCTGAACAAGCTGGTCAACGTCCTGAAGATCGTCGAACTGGAACCGTCCTCGGCCATCCAGCGCGAACTCGTCCTCGTGAAGGTCCGCGCGGACAACGAGACGCGCTCCCAGATCGTCGAGATCGTCCAGCTGTTCCGCGCCAAGACCGTGGACGTCTCGCCGGAGGCCGTCACCATCGAAGCCACCGGCGGCGCCGACAAGCTGGAAGCCATGCTCAAGATGCTGGAACCGTTCGGCATCAAGGAGCTCGTGCAGTCCGGCACGATCGCCATAGGGCGCGGCGCCCGGTCCATCACGGACCGCTCGCTGCGGGCCCTGGACCGTTCCGCCTGACCCGCGTACGCCGGCCGCGGGACCCCACCGCGGCCGGAACCCACCCCCTCGCCCGCGGCCGCTGCCCGCATGGCGAGACCCTGAGCTTTCACCCCCCAGCCCCGGCATAGTCTGTGGGCACCAGCTAGTACCAAGGAGATACCCGAAGTGGCCGAGCTGTTCTACGACGACGACGCCGACCTGTCCATCATCCAGGGCCGTAAGGTCGCGGTTCTCGGCTACGGCAGCCAGGGCCACGCCCACGCGCTGTCGCTGCGCGACTCGGGCGTCGACGTGCGCGTCGGCCTGCACGAGGGCTCCAAGTCCAAGGCGAAGGCCGAGGAGCAGGGCCTGCGCGTGGTCACCCCCGCCGAGGCGGCGGCCGAGGCCGACGTCATCATGATCCTGGTGCCGGACCCGATCCAGGCGAAGGTCTACGAGGAGTCCGTCAAGGACAACCTCAAGGACGGCGACGCCCTGTTCTTCGGCCACGGCCTGAACATCCGCTACGGCTTCATCAAGCCCCCGTCCAACGTCGACGTGTGCATGGTCGCCCCCAAGGGCCCGGGCCACCTGGTGCGCCGTCAGTACGAGGAAGGCCGCGGCGTGCCGTGCATCGCGGCGGTCGAGCAGGACGCCTCGGGCAACGCCTTCGCGCTGGCCCTGTCCTACGCCAAGGGCATCGGCGGCACCCGTGCGGGCGTCATCAAGACGACCTTCACCGAGGAGACCGAGACCGACCTGTTCGGCGAGCAGGCCGTGCTCTGCGGCGGCACCGCCGCCCTGGTCAAGGCCGGTTTCGAGACCCTGGTCGAGGCCGGCTACCAGCCGGAGATCGCGTACTTCGAGTGCCTCCACGAGCTCAAGCTGATCGTGGACCTCATGTACGAGGGCGGCCTGGAGAAGATGCGCTGGTCGATCTCCGAGACCGCCGAGTGGGGCGACTACGTCACCGGCCCGCGGATCGTGAACGAGGGCACCAAGGCCGAGATGAAGAAGGTCCTCGCCGAGATCCAGGACGGCACCTTCGCCAACAACTGGATGGCGGAGTACGAGGCCGGTCTGCCGAAGTACAACGAGTACAAGAAGGCCGACGCCGACCACCTCCTGGAGACCACCGGCAAGAAGCTGCGTGGCCTGATGAGCTGGGTGGACGAGGAGGCGTAAGCCTCGGGCCGAAGGGGCCGTGCCGCATCGGCACGGCCCCTTCGGCCGCTGCCTTGTCCACTGCGTAGAACCACGCACGGGTGATCCTTCCGCTCCGGCGAAGAACGCGCCCCGAAACGCCACTACACTGCTGACCACAAGCGCGTCAGGCTCACAACGTCGTGCGTCTTCCACGCGGCTGCCCCCTTCACCGCCTTCGGCCGTCGGGACGGTCGTCCGCGAAGGATTAGTGAGGACTGAAGACCACGTGAGCACTGCCCCTGCCAGCAAACCGGTCGTACTGATCGCCGAAGAGCTGTCGCCCGCCACCGTTGACGCGCTCGGCCCCGACTTCGAGATCCGCAGCTGCAACGGCGCCGACCGCGCCGAGCTGATCCCCGCCATCGCCGACGTCGACGCGATCCTCGTGCGCAGCGCGACCAAGGTCGACGCCGAGGCCATCGCCGCCGCCAAGAAGCTCAAGGTCGTCGCCCGCGCGGGCGTGGGCCTGGACAACGTCGACGTCTCCGCCGCCACCAAGGCCGGCGTGATGGTCGTGAACGCGCCGACGTCCAACATCGTCACCGCCGCCGAGCTGGCCTGCGGCCTGCTGGTCGCCACCGCGCGCAACATCCCGCAGGCGAACACCGCCCTGAAGAACGGCGAGTGGAAGCGCAGCAAGTACACCGGCGTCGAGCTGGCGGAGAAGACCCTCGGCGTGGTCGGCCTCGGCCGCATCGGCGTCCTGGTCGCCCAGCGGATGTCCGCCTTCGGCATGAAGGTCGTCGCGTACGACCCGTACGTCCAGCCGGCCCGGGCCGCCCAGATGGGCGTCAAGCTGCTCTCCCTGGACGAGCTGCTCCAGGTCTCGGACTTCATCACCGTGCACCTCCCCAAGACCCCGGAGACCGTCGGCCTGATCGGCGACGACGCGCTGCACAAGGTCAAGCCGTCCGTCCGGATCGTCAACGCCGCCCGCGGCGGGATCGTCGACGAGGCAGCGCTCGCCTCCGCCCTCAAGGAGGGCCGGGTCGCCGGCGCCGGCCTGGACGTCTACGCCTCCGAGCCCTGCACCGACTCCCCGCTCTTCGAGTTCGACCAGGTCGTGTGCACCCCGCACCTGGGCGCCTCGACCGGTGAGGCGCAGGAGAAGGCCGGCATCGCGGTGGCCCGCTCGGTGCGCCTGGCGCTCGCCGGCGAGCTGGTCCCGGACGCGGTCAACGTCCAGGGCGGCGTGATCGCCGAGGACGTGAAGCCCGGTCTGCCGCTGGCCGAGAAGCTCGGCCGGATCTTCACCGCGCTCTCGGGCGAGGTCGCGGTCCGCCTCGACGTCGAGGTGTACGGCGAGATCACCCAGCACGACGTGAAGGTGCTGGAGCTCTCCGCGCTCAAGGGCGTCTTCGAGGACGTCGTCGACGAGACCGTCTCGTACGTCAACGCCCCGCTGTTCGCGCAGGAGCGCGGCGTCGAGGTACGGCTGACCACGAGCAGCGAGTCGCCCGAGCACCGGAACGTGGTGACCGTGCGCGGCACCCTCTCCGGCGGCGAGGAGATCTCGGTCTCCGGCACGCTGGCCGGCCACAAGCACCAGCAGAAGATCGTGGCCGTCAACGACCACAGCATCGACCTGGCGCTCGCCGACCACATGGCGTTCCTGCGCTACAGCGACCGCCCCGGCGTCGTGGGCACGGTCGGCCGCATCCTGGGCGAGGCGGGCATCAACATCGCCGGCATGCAGGTCTCCCGCGCCGACGTGGGCGGCGAGGCGCTGGTCGCGCTGACCGTCGACGACACGATCGCGGCCCCGGTGCTCACGGAGATCGCCGAGGAGATCGGCGCCACCTCCGCGCGCACGGTGAACCTCACCGACTGAGCGGGCTGATCCGCACGACGCGTGGAAGGGCCCGGACGACAGTGTCGTCCGGGCCCTTCGCTGTGTCGTGCGGAGGTTATCCACAGGGGCCCCGCGTGACGCCGGGGCGCGCTACCTTCGCGGTATGCGTGGTGGAGGCGGGGGAGGGGGTCTTGCCACGGGGGTGGGGGGCGGGGGACGGCCTTTCCCGCTGGTTGGGGAGAGGGAGGGGCCCTGCCAGGAAACAGGAAACGGGAGGGGGCCCCTGCCAGGAAACGGGCCCGGGCGGACCCCCCCTCCGGCCCCCGGCGTAAGACCTACGGCCGATAGGCCACGCACCTCCCGCCTCCTAGGATCGAACCATCGAACGGGAGGCATTTTCATGGCAGTTGAGCTGAACCACACGATCGTGCACGCCAGCGACCGGAAGCGGTCGGCGGAGTTCCTCGCGGACATCCTCGGACTACAGGTGCAGCCCGAGTTCGGGCCCTTCCTCCCCGTGGTGATGGACAACGGGGTCACCCTCGACTTCGCGCAGGACAACGACGAGATCACGCCGCAGCACTACGCGTTCCTGGTCGGCGAGGACGAGTTCACCCGCGGCTTCGAGCGGATCAAGGAGCTGGGACTGACGTACTGGGCCGACCCGCACCGCTCCCGCCCCGGCGAGATCAACACCAACGACGGCGGCCGCGGCGTGTACTTCGCCGACCCGGACGGCCACTACATGGAGCTGATCACCCGCCCCTACGGCAGCGGGAGCTGAACCCCGGCACGGGCCGTCACTCGAATGGAGTAGTACCGGGGGGTGGGGCGCCGCACCGGACGGTGCCGCGCTCCGCCCTCACGAGCGGCTTCGGGACCGGTGCGGACCGGTAGCCGGAGCCCGGCCGGTGTGCTCCCGACTCGCTGCGCGGCCCCATGGGGTGCGCAATGGGAGTGGTGCGTGCCTCTCCTGCAGGCGCGCGCGAAAGGAGAGACAGCCATGAATGCACCTCTGGGTGACACCCCTCATGACCTGGCCGGGCTGAACGTGATCGACGCCGACGGCGCGAAGGTCGGCACTGTCCAGCAGGTCTACCGGGACGACGCCACCAACGAGCCGGAGTGGATCACGGTGCGCACCGGGCTGTTCGGTACGAAGGAGACCTTCGTCCCGCTGGCCGGCTGCACGCGGGTGGACGACGCGATACGTGTTCCGCACACCAAGGACCAGATCAAGGACGCTCCGCGGATGGACGCCGACGGTCATCTCGAACCGTCGGAGGAGGAGCGCCTGTACCGGCACTACGGTCTGACCCGATCGGGCCGGGGCGGCATGGGCCGCGACACGGGCACGGGGCAGGCCGGAGGTATGGGTACCGCTGCCGCCGCCGGCGGCATGGGCACCGCGGGTGCGGCCGGGATGACCGGGCAGCACACCCGCCCCGAGGCCGACCGGCCGATGGCCGGCGCGGGCGCCGGGCAGATGGCCATGTCGCGTGGCGGTCCGACGGATGCGGACAGGCGTTCCCGTAAGGAGCAGAATCCCGAGATGACGCTCTCGGAGGAGCGCGCCGAGTTCGGCGTCGAGGAGCACGAGAGCGGCCACGCGCATCTGCGGAAGCACGTGGTGACCGAGAACGTGAGCCGGACCGTGCCGGTCAGCCACGAAGAGGTCCGTCTCACCCGCGAGCCGATCTCCGACGAGGAGGCCCGGCGCAGCCGCGGCACCCCCGTGAACCTGGAGGACGGCGAGTACGACATCACGCTGCACCGCGAGGAGCCGGTGATCCGCAAGGAGACGCGGCCCTACGAGCGGGTCCGGCTGGAGACCGACCGGGTCACCGAGCAGCAGGAGGTGTCGACCGAGGTCCGCCGGGAGCAGCTGGAATTCGACGACGGCCTGCACCCGGACACCGGCAAGGGCCGGACCGGTCCCACGGGCCGGGCCGGACGCAAGGAGACCAAGGAGACCGGCGAGGAGGACACGGGGCACATCTGGTGACCCACGGGGGCGGTACTCCGCTCGCCGCACGACCACGCGACGCCTGCCCGGTTCAGCACGGGCAGGCGTCGCCTTTCTGCGGACGCGTCCGGGTAGGTGTCCGTGTACGCCTCTGGGTACGCGGTGGGGTCAGGCGCCCGCGAGCGCCGCGGGCAGGACGTGCGCGCCGGTGCGGTCGGTGCTCAGGCACAGGGAGCAGACCACGGCGTCGTGGGCCGGGCAGGCGGCCACGTCGGGGCGCTCGAACTCCTGCCGGCAGACGTGGCAGGTGTACGTGCGCGCGCTCGGGTTGCCGTCCGCGTCCAGCGGGGGTTCGGCGATCCCGTCCTCGGTCCGCCGCAGGTAGTACCGGCCCTTGGTGACCACGGCCATCAGCGGGGTGAGGACGAAGGCGAGGACGGCGGCGGCGACCGGGGAGTACGGCTGGAGGGTGTCGCCGAGCGCGTGGAAGTACATCGCGATCGACAGGCCGGAGGCGGCGGTGAAGGCGACCACGCCGACGGGGTTGACCGCGTACAGCATGCCCCGGCGGAACTCGGGGGCGTGCGGGGAGAGCTTCAGCAGATACTTGTTGATCATGATGTCGGTGGCGACCGTGACGATCCAGGCGATGGCGCAGTTCGAGTAGAAGCCCAGTACGGCGTTGAGGAAGCTGAACATGTCGGCCTCCATCAGGACCAGCGCGATGCCGAGGTTGGCGAGCACGAAGACCATCCGGCCGGGGTAGCGCCTGGTGACCCGGGTGAAGGAGTTCGTCCAGGCCAGCGAGCCGGAGTAGGCGTTGGTCACGTTGATCTTGATCTGGCTGATCACGACGAGCACCACGGCGAGGGGGAGCACGAGCCAGGGCGGCAGCATCGCGTCGAAGGCGCCCTTGAACTGCTGGATCGGCTCGGCGGCGGCCGCCGGGGCGACCTCGGCGAGCGCGTAGACCGCGAGGAAGATGCCGGCGGCCTGCTTCAGCGCGCCGAGCACCACCCAGCCGGGGCCCGCCATGATCACGGCGGTCCACCAACTGCGCCGGTTCTCCCGGGTCTTCGGCGGCATGAAGCGCAGATAGTCGATCTGCTCGCCGATCTGCGCGATCAGCGACAGGCACACGCCCGCGCCGAGCAGCACCGAGGCGGTGTTCAGACCGCCGTCGCCGCCGGTGCCCGGGTACGCCAGGAAGTGCCGCACGGTACCGGGGTCGGTGGCGACCAGGTAGGCCAGCGGGCCGACCATCAGCAGCAGCCAGACGGGCGTCGTCCACACCTGGAGCTTGCTGAGCGCCTTCATGCCGTACACGACCAGTGGGATCACCAGGAAGGTGGAGACCAGGTACCCCAGCCACAGCGGCAGGCCGAGGCCGAGCTTCAGCCCCTGCGCCATGATCGAGCCCTCGGTGGCGAAGAAGATGAAGGTGAAGCTGGCGAAGATGACGCTGGTCAGCACCGAGCCGTAGTACCCGAAGCCGGAGCCGCGGGTGATCAGGTCCAGGTCGATGTTGTAGCGCGCTCCGTAGTACGCGAGTGGGAAGCCGGTCACGAAGATGACGGCGGCCGCGACCAGGATCGCGGCCAGCGCGTTCCCGGTGCCGTGCGCGAGGCCGATGCCCGCGCCGATGGAGAAGTCGGCCAGGTAGGCGATGCCGCCCAGCGCGGTGGTCGCCACGACCATCGGCGTCCACCGGCGGTAACTGCGCGGCGCGAAGCGGAGGGTGTAGTCCTCCAGCGTCTCCTTCGCCGCGTCGTCGGTGGCCGCCCGGCCGGCGCGCGGCGGGGCGGGCGCGGTGTCCGCCCGGGGGTGCAGCCCTGTGTCCATGGCGGGACCTTAGGAACGGCGTGTTACCTGCGCCGGCTCGCGCGATGACGGGAAAGTTTCCGGGTGTTACGGAAGGGGACGGTGGGCCGCCGCCCCATATGTCGCGCCCCGCCACCCCCGGGCACATGCTGGAGGAAACGGGGTTTCCCAGGTCCCGCAGCGGACCGGAGAGGGAGGAGTCATGGCGGCAACGACGCGGAACGACGCCCCTGTCGTGATCGAGGGCAATGGTGTGGAGCTGCGCAGGCAGGAGGTCGGCGGAGACTTGGCCGTCGCGTTCGTGAAGTTCCCCAAGGGTACGGACATGGCGCCGGCCCTCAAGGGACTGCCCGGGGATCTGTGCCAGTGCCCCCACTGGGGATATCTGTTCAAGGGGCGCTTGAAGATGCAGACCGAGCACGGCGACGACATATACGAAGCGGGGCAGGCGTTCTACTGGGCGCCCGGGCACGCCCCGGCGGCACTTGAGGACTGTGAATACCTGGATTTCTCCCCGACGAAGGAGTTCAACGAGGTTCTCGAGCACGTCAAGGCCCAGCTGGGCTGACCCGGTACGTCGCCGCGCAGCAACCGGCTCACAGCCGCGCCGACTTCAGCGCCATGTGCAGCAGCAGGCGGTCGGCGCCCTCGTCCAGGTCCAGGCCGGTGAGCTTCTCGACCCGGCCCAGGCGGTAGTAGAGCGTCTGGCGGTGGATGCCGAGGGCCTGGGCCGTGCGGCTCGCCTGGCCCGCGCAGTCCAGGAACGCCTCGGCGGTGCGCGCCAGTTCGGCGTGGGCGGGGGAGAGCAGCGGGCGAATCGTTTCATCGGACCGGTCGGCCGGCAGGCCGGTCAGCAGCCGGTACGCGCCGATGGCATCCCACTGCGCGACCGGGCCCAGCCGCGGCTCGGCCCGCGCGGCCCGGGCCGCCGCCAGCGCCTCGCGCCAGGCGC